>JBBIPJ010000009.1:0-11465 GCA_037442905.1 archaeon | reverse complement strand
TAAAAAATTAAACGCAAAACGCACAACTCACAACGCACAACCTCACAAATTTCAAGGAGCAAAATGGCAAGATGTTCTTTTTGCGGCTATGAAATTGAGCGCGGGACTGGAAAGACTATTGTGCAAAAGGATGCGAGCATTTTGCATTTTTGCTCAAAAAGGTGCGAAAAGAGCATGCTTGTTTTAAAAAGAAACCCATTAAAAGTTGCGTGGACTCTGAGATTCAGGAAATTCCGCGGAAAGGCAAAAAAAGAGGAAGCCCTTGCTTTGGAGGAAGAGGAAAAGAAGGCAAAGGAAGCAAAGACACCTGTTTTTGTTGATTCAGGTGCTAAAAAAGAGGAGAAAAAGGAAGAGAAGAAATAACTTTTAATCATCCGCGATTTCGCATTTGCTCATTACTTTAGCGAAATATCTGCCCAAATCTGTTACCTCATAATGAACTACATAGACATAATATCCTAATCCTACACTATATTTACTTTCAGTTTTAGTTAATTTAATTAATCCCCTTTCAAGTCCAAAATTAATTGATTCAAAAAGAGTTCTATCTGTGGAATATACTTTATATGGTGGCTCTCTAATTAGTTTTCCATTGGCCGATACATAAAAATTAATTTTTTCTTTCTTAGCGTTCAATTTCACACTATCGTGAAATAGGTAATAGATATCGACTCTAGCAGTTATATCTCTGAGAGCAACGCAAGACCCTCTCCCAATTAAATCACCTTTTTGGTATATCAGACCATTAACTAGTAAGTCACCTAAAGCCATAATTATCGCTCTTCGAGTATAGCCTTTTGCTTGCAATCTTTTAAAAAATTTTTTTTCATAATGCATTTTCATATCACCAAGCTCTTTTAAAATAAGCGGCGTTAGTCGCGCTGTTGGACCAGTGCCTCTTATCTCTTTATCAAAAATACCTCTTTCTATACACAGGTTTAAGGCAAGATTAAAAGCTAAAAGTTCTACAATATTGTCAGTAGCTAATTCTATTCGATAACCATTTTTAAAGGCTTCTTCAATTTTCCTTCTATAAAATCTAACTCTTCCAACAACTTCTTTTGGTGGTGTTGGTCCTTCAAATTTTCTCAAAATCCTGACCATGCTAATTATTAGTTGTTTTTAGACAATATAAACTTTCCTTGCCCAAACAATAAATACCCTATCATCCAATATGCTCGCATGGCAATTCAAAAAACACTTGTTATTATCAAGCCAGATGGTGTTAGAAAAAAACTCACAGGCGAAATTCTGCGCCGCATTGAAAAAAAAGGATTAAAAATTGTTGCTGGCAAATTAATTAAAATTCAGCGGAAAAAAGCTGAAAGCTTGTATGTTGAGCACAAAAAGAAGCGCTTTTACAAAGGGCTTTTAAGATTCGCGCTTTCAGGCCCCTGTTTTGTTGCTCTTGTCGAAGGAGCGAATGCTGTAAAGCGCATGCGCGCTCTGTGCGGAGCGACAGACCCTCAAAAAGCAAAGCGCGGAACAATTAGAGGAGATTATGGAGGCAAACTTCCCAAAAACATAATCCATGCTTCTGATTCTTTAAAGAGTGCGAGAAGGGAAATACCTATTTTTTTCAAACCCAGAGAAATCGTAAGGCGCTAAATTTTTCAGCTCTGGCTTGTGGCTGGTAGCTAGTAGGTTGTAGTCCGTTTACTACGAGCCACTAGCCACAAGCTACAAGCCTTTAATTTAATTTTGTTCTTTTTTTGTCACTGAAAAGTTGTAAATAAGATTTATAAAGCTAACGGCTCTATTACGATAAAGCCATAAATCTATTATGGAAAATAAACAGGTTGGAGATAGCATAATTATAGAACCGTTATATTTATATATACAGAAGTGTTACAATAGTATCACATCAATCTATGCCCGCAGACTCCATCCCAACAACAAAGGAAGTGGAGGATTTCATAAAGAAGAATCCTCAGGGAGTCTCAATACAAGATGTTGCGCGGGAATTTAAGATAAGCCGCTATGAGGCGGTTTATCTGCTCGGCCAGTTGATTGGCGCAGGGAAAATAGGAGTAAGGCAAATCGGGCCTGTAAAACTGCACTATCCTATAGAAAAAAAGGCAGGTTGAGTCAACGCGCGAAGCGCGTTGCGAATTTCACAAACTTGGAAAGGAGGTGAATAAATGGTCGGTGTAGACCTAGTGGCGCTGGTATGGCAAGCATTGGGAAGCGTTTGGAACTCAACAGTATTAATATTGCCAAACATAGTTGCAGCAATCATAATAGTGCTAGTTGGATTTGTGGTTGGAAAGCTTGTTGGTACAGCTTTAGAAGAAATTCTTATGCGCACAAAAGTTGATGATTATATAAAAGTAAGGCGCGCAGAATTCAAGATTTCCCACATTTTCACACTGGTTGTGAAATGGGCTATCTACCTAGTGTTTATCCAACAAGCAGCAGCTGCGCTCCAAATTGGAGTTATATCAGCTTTTGTTGGAGAAGTAGTTGGCTTTATTCCAAATGTGCTTACAGCAATGGTAGTTGTTGCAGCAGGATATGCAGTAGCTAAATACATTGAAGAGCTTGTAAGCGATAGCGACTTTGTGTATGCGCACTTAATGAGCAGAGTGTTCTTCTTTATGATAATTTACATATCAATTGCTCTTGCGCTCCCCAAAGTTGGCTTGGATGCAATGCTTGTAAACAGCATACTTCTCATCGTAGTCGGCTCAGTTGGACTTGGATTTGCAATTGCTCTTGGTCTTGGATTGAAGGACCATGTAGCAGAAATGGCTGAGGGGCAGATGAGAAAACTGCAGAGGAAGAGGTAGCCACTAAACCTTAGATGAATAAAGTTGCCTGTTGAGCGGGAATGCGCTATTTCTAAAATATGCCATTCTCCCACCTCCCGAACCGCTCGACGGGCGCTTTTTATTTTTATTTTCAACTACGGTGAGGGAGGGTAGCGAAACCGCAAAAATTTCAATGGGTTTCGCCTGACCTCCCGAACCGCTCGACAGGCGCTTTTTTTATTTTGTTCTTTAATTTTGAGAATATGTTCGGGGTTTTCGGTTTTTGTAATGCTTGGGGTGTGCATGAGATGGGTAAAGGAGGCTGGGTTCACTGGAAATCATCTGGTGCGCATTTTTACAGCTATTATACAAAACCACCATTATTTACAGTTGATATCTATACTTGCAAACCATTTTCTATAAAAAAGGTCGTTGATTTTACTAGAAAATATTTTAAGCCAATTGAAATGGTTTGGAAAGAAATAAGAGTTTAATTTTTTACCGCTTACCGCCTACCCTTCATTTCAGCGGCACTTCAATTTTCTCCCCAAAAAGCGAAGGAAAACTTATTATGTAAGAGCCTGATTTTGACAAAACAATGATTGGCGCGCCTTTCATTAAAGCTTCCAAGTGGATTGAATAAACTCCGATATCATGAACTTTGATTGTCTCAACTCCGAATTTTCTTTTTGGCGCACTTTTTGTTCTTTTAACAGCTTTTCTCTCTCTATCTATTGCAGAAATTTTTTGCTCCAATTCTTTTCTATGGAGTTGCGCCTGCACAATATCTGTTGGATTCCTGATAAATAAAAAAAGCCTTGAGCCGCATTCGCAGCCCTCCACAATTGGAACCTCCTCGTTCGAATACAATTTTTTACACTTAATACATTGGTGCATGTTGGTGAAGTTTGTGAGGTTTGTGGTTAGTGGTTTGTAGTTAGTAGTTCGAACCACCAACCACATACCACAAACTACTAACTTAATTTACTTCACAGCTCAGCGGAAACATAAAACGCATTCGGATCTCTTTTAATCTCGCGGATGATAGTTGAAGGTCCGACTAAAGTTAGTCCAGGCTTTGAGGTTGGTCTTCCAGTCAAACTTTCTAAAGCTTTTGTTGCGTAGGTCATGAACATTCCAGCCTTGCGCGGAAGAGTGCAGAATTCAATTCCCTTGAAATCTGTGTCAATCTCTTTCATAGTTGAAGTAACCAATTTTGCCTCCTCAATGAAATCCAAAGATTCATCCAGAACAACAATATGATTATCTCGAACCCGTTTTATTATTCTTGCAATTTTCTGGTCCATTGAAAGCCCAGAGAGCATTCCTGTTGATATGAAATCAAGCTTTAGCTTGCCGCCTCTTTTCCTTCTCACAACTTTTGCTTTTCTTTTTTTACTCATTTTTTTAAACATGCGTTGCTATTGTCTCGTATAGTTCCTCTAAGTTATGCCCCTTTAAAGCGCTTATCGGAACAACAGGATGCTGCGGAAACGCAGCTTTTATATTTTCTGGCTTTGCACTCCTTAAATCTGTTTTGTTTGCAACTATTACAAGAGGAATTCCCTTTGCCTCAAGGTTTCCAACTAACATTATATTCACTTGGCTTAATGGATCCCTAGTCGCATCCATCATTGCAAGAACAACATCAACATTGTCCAAAAATTTAATTGCCTCCACAACTCCTTGGGTTGCCTCCTCTGCAATTTTTTTAGCCTCGCTTTCTGTATATTTTTTCTTTTTTCCTTTTGAGCGCGAAACTTTTATATTTAATTTTTTAACTAACTCTCTTAACTCGCTCTCATCAACCTTTGGCTTCAATTGTTTTACAAGTTTGCCCTTGCTGCTATTTGTACTAACCCCAATACTCTCAGCAATTTTTTTTAAGTCCGAATGCTTTAATCTTTCAAGGCTGACAGAATTTGAATTTGTTCTATAATATTGCATGAATTTTTTATAATCAATATGCGTCGCTAGCCCTGGCATATCTAAAAGATTCATAACAACTTTTTTTGAGCCTGCCTTTACTTCTACATGCTCTGCTTTCTGAATTGTTCGAGTTTCATGCGGCATCTCTGAAACAACACCAACAGGCTTTCCAATCCAATCCAACGCAATTTTATTCGCTAAAGTTGTTTTTCCTGTGTTTGGCTCGCCGTAAATTCCAAGAGTGATTGAGCGTTTGCGCCCAAATAAGCTAGTGAAAAGTAGTTTCAGTTTTCTTATGAACGATACTGCCATGTTTCCCGAGTGTGAATAATAATAGCTAATATTTAAACCTTTAATTCTTAAATTCAGCATGCAAGACGAATTCACAGACTGCCCCCTATGTGGAGAAAAAATGGAATCAATTTCAGGAAGCAAAAAGCGCTCAAAATGCAACAATTGCGGATATTATTATGACTGCTGTTAATTAAGCTACAACGCCCGCAGCTGCTTTTATTACAGCATTGGCCTCTGCAGCCCCATCCATAACAAACTGAACAGCAATTGCAACTAAAATCAATCCCATAATTCTTGTTATTACTTTTGTTCCTGTTTCTCCAAAAATTTTAAACAGATATTCTGCTCTTATGTAAATAAGATAGGAGAGCAGAAACACAAAAAGTATACTGAATAATAAAATAACTTGTTGTGTTAGACCACTTGCTTTTGATGCTAATAAAATTCCAGTTGTTATAGCTCCTGGCCCTGTTTGGAGAGGAATTGCCATTGGCACAATTGCTATATCTGTTCTTTTAACAACTTCACTCTCTTCTCGTGCTGAAAGTCTTTGTCTAATTCCAAAAAGCATTTGTAAAGAAATTATAAAAAGTAAAATCCCTCCTGCGATCTTAAATGAATAAATTTTTACATTAAAGAAATTAAAAATGTAAAAGCCGAGATATGTAAAGATAATTAATGTAATAAGAGCAACAATTATTGAAAGTGTTATTGTTCTTACCCTGTCCCTGTGCGCGAGTCCGTGCAAAATCGCCTCAAAAAGTGGGACATTCCCTATAGCATCTACTATTAAGAACAAACTGATGAATGATGTAATTAAGTACTCCAATGCCATTTCCCACTTAGCCTCCGAATAAGTATTGGGGCTATTTAAAGGTTTTTGCAAAAGCTATTTAACAATCCAAAATCTCTCTATTTTTGCTAAAATGACCCCCTACCGCGCTTTAGAAGACATTTCAATAGCAGACGCAGCTTTTGAGGTTATTGGAAAAGATTTGAACGAGATTTTTAGAGATGCGGCTCTTGCAACTTTTTCAGAAATGGTGGACATTTTTGCTGTTGGTAGCAAAGAAATTCGTGAGATAAAAGTTGAAGCTGAGAAATTGGATGATTTATTGTTTAAGTGGCTTGAGCATTTGATTTACTTAAAAGACGCAGAATATTTGTGGTTTGGGAAATTTGATGTTCATATTGAACAGAAAGGCAAAAAATATATTTTGAGTGCAACTGCATATGGAGAAAAAATAACTCAGGATCCGAAAAAAATGCGCACAGATGTGAAAGCAATAACAAGGCATATGCTAAAAGTAGAACAATTTACTTTTGATGATGTTGAGAAAAAAATTGTAAAAGGCTGGCGCGCGGTTTTTGTGCTGGATATATGATCTTTTATCACTTGCGTAAAATATTTTATTATAAATAACAATAGGTTATATATGGTACTTTTTGACCCACGGCGATCAGCAAGAGAAACATTAGGCACAAGAACTATTTTGGGAATTGTAACTGCCAAAGAATGGGAGCAGAAAAAGAAATTTTGGTTTGCAGGTTCAACAATAGGATACCCTACTTATACCAGATGGGCGAGGAGAACCTTTACACAAATACTCAAACTTTCGGACAGAATAATAAATGAGAATAATACTAGAGCACTTACCGAACTAAATGAATTTTACTTAAAAGTTGCAAACAATTGTAAAGTCATTATCAGGACTATTTTACAAGAGGGCAATGCAGAAATTATTTTTGAAGAAAGTGGAACAGCAGCTATGTCTTTGGTGTATTTCTTAGCCGGGTTGAAAAAAGATGAAAAAACAGTTGTTATTTCTGAAATTGGAAGACTGGGCCATATAGCTTTGCAAGGAATGAATCCTCATAGCTCTAAAGATATGTTCAAGCCCAACGTAGGAATTTATGGACTACCGACAGAAATTGAAACAATTAAGTTTAGCAATCAACCAACAGAGCTGCACCAAATACCTGAAATTTATTCTAACCGTCAGCAAAGACCACTTTCCGAAATACTTCGCGACCTAAGGCACATAATTGAGAATGATGAAACCGTTAGGCTCGTTGTTGTTCCACAGGTTACTAGAACAGGAAGGGTTCTTCCTGTAAAAGAGATTGGAAAATTTATTCAAGAGATAAATCTGAGGCGAAAAAGAAGAATTCTTTTTGTTATTGATGCAATCCAAGCAATTGGGCGAGAAGATGCGGAGGCTATAAGAAAACCATTAGCCTGTTGTGATTTCTACGTTTTTACTGGTGCAAAAGCATTAGGTGCGATATTAACTGCTAGTGCAATTGTTGCAAAACAAGAAACTATTAAAGAGCTTGTTCCAAACTTGCTTAACTCTTCTTTTGCTCCTTATATTAAGTTCTTTCAGTTTGAACCTGTCCCCAGTGAAATCGAAAAACATTTGGAAAGGGCTGAAACGCATATAGCAATTCCACTTCCAGAAATCGCATCGCTTTCTGAAGCGCTTTACAAATTCTATAAACGCGGCTGGGCGCGTGAATTTCAAAAAAGAAGGGAAGCTCAATTAAGGAAAGTGCGAGCATATAGAGAAAAACTTATAGTAGCATTGGAAACTATGCCGGGCCTAAAGATTGTGGAAGAAGATAAAGAAATTCCAATAGTGCCTTCAATAATAACTTTAACATTAGATAGGGCAGTTTTTCCAAAACTCGATGAGCCAAAGTTAAAGCAAAAATTACAATCTGGAGAATTAGGCGTTATTCTAACACCAGGTGCAATGACAAAGCAAAATTTTTTCCGCTTAGAAATTCCAGAGCACAAAAAGTTACCAAAGGTAAAAAAAGTTGTAAGGTTATTGAGAAAAGCTTTGCTTATGCCAAATGAACATTAGGGAAAAATTATATAATACCTTGTCCATTATTTTCATATGAAATTCAACCAAGATTTAGCCTCTCTGCATGCTTATCTTTGTGCCGATGGTTATGTTATAACTAATCCTCCTACTCAGAAACATAAATATTATCACATTGGGTTGAGAAATACAAATGAAATATTACTGCGCGATTTTCAGTCTAAATTTGAAAAAACATTTGGCATTAGACCAATTATAACCTCTGACGGTCGCTGTAGAATTCAAAATAAGCAGATATGCCACCAATTGACTAAAAAATATTCTTTTTATTCTGATGAGTGGACTTTGCCGAAATTTTCAAAGCGAAATTATGCTGCTTGGCTTAGCTCTTATTTTGATTGTGATGGGTGGGTTCGGGTTCTCAAGGGTAAAGATAGAAAAATTGGACTAGACTCAATAAATCGTAAGGGTATTTATCAAATTAAAAGAGTTCTTAAAGAAGAGTTTGGAATTGATTCGGCAGTTAAGAGGCGCAATGATAGAGATATTTGGGGCTTAACTATTTGTGGCCGCGATGATTTAACTAAATTTAAAAAGCATATTGGTTTTTTACACCCGAAAAAATTAGAACTTCTAGATGAAGCTCTTGATTCTTATGTTGATTATAATTGGAATGTCCCAAACAATAGGAAGTATCTATTAAAATTTATTGAAAAAGTTGGTCGCCAAAGAAATTCAAGAAGAGAAATAAGATTCTTTTCAATAATTAAAAAAAACTTGATAAATCTAAGAAGTGCTCTTAAAAGATTTAATATTAAATCTAAAATATACGGTCCTTGGAAAAACAATGAGGGAAGGCTTTATTACTGCCTTATAATAAAGAAAGATGAATTTAAAAAACTAAAACGGAGGTGATGAAATGTTCGAGAAGCTGAAAAAAATAACAGATACAATTTGGGAAATTCCAGAAAATTACAAGCAGGGAATGCGAGTCCCTGCGCGGATTTATGCAACTGAAAAGTTAGCCAGAGAAATGGATTTGCAAGTTTATGAGCAGATTACAAATGTTGCAACTCTTCCTGGGATTTTAAAGTACGCTTATTGCATGCCCGACGGTCACATTTCTTTAGTCTAAGCGGCTAAGAAAGACAAATCGGGTTATGGATTTCCAATTGGCGGAGTTGCAGCAATGGATTTAAATGAAGGTGTAATTTCCCCTGGTGGAATTGGCTTTGATATTAATTGTGGGATGCGTTTAGTTACAACTAACTTAACTTTTAATGATATCAAACCTCATTTAAAACAATTAATTGATGAATTATTTCACAAAGTGCCTGCAGGAGTTGGCGCAAGCGGATTTGTAAAACTAAATGCTGCTGAGTTTAAAAAAATAATTACAGATGGCTCTGAGTGGTGCGTTGAAAAAGGATATGGATGGAAAGAAGATTTAGAATATACTGAAGAAAAGGGAAGAATAGACGGAGCTGATGTTTCAAAAATTTCTGACAGGGCAATCAAGCGCGGACTTTCTCAAATCGGAACTCTTGGGAGCGGAAATCATTATTTGGAAATCCAAGTTGCAAAGCCTGAATTTGTTTTTGACAAAAAAATTGCAGCAGAATTTGGAATTACAATCCCAAATCAAATTGTAATTATGTTTCACTGCGGTTCCCGCGGCTTTGGGCATCAAGTTGCATCTGATTATTTGGAAAAATTTCTCTCAGTAATGGAGAGAAAATACAGAATTAAAATTTTGGACAGGGAATTAGCCTGCGCACCTTTTAATTCTCCTGAGGGACAGGATTATTTTGCAGCAATGAAAGGCGCATTAAATATGAGTTTTGTGAACAGGCAGGTAATTTTGCACCGCATAAGGGAAGTTTTCTCAAAAGCTTTAAATCAGGATGCTGAATCTCTCGGATTACATATGGTTTATGATGTTGCGCACAACACTGCAAAAATTGAAAAGCACAAAATTGACAATTCGATTAAAGAAGTTTTAGTCCACAGAAAAGGCGCAACAAGAGCTTTCGGCCCTGGAAGGGAAGAAATTATAGAAAAATACAGAAATGTGGGGCAGCCAATTATTATAGGCGGAAGCATGGAAACAGGCTCCTATCTTTTAGCAGGAACAGAGAATGCAATGGCTGAAACTTTTGGAAGCACTTGCCATGGAAGCGGAAGAACAATGAGCAGAACTAAAGCAAAACACATGTACCGCGGCGAGCATTTGCAAAAAGAAATGGAAAAGCGCGGGATTTATGTGCGCACAGTTACATTTTCTGGATTAGCAGAGGAAGCTGGGCCGGCTTACAAGGATATAGACGATGTAATAGATGCGGTGCACAAAGCTGATATATCAAGAAAAGTTGTGCGATTTATTCCAATAGGAAATGTTAAAGGCTAATCTACTCTATAGCAAATTCTGATTCACTATTTCTAAAATATTTATCCCTTTATTTTTAGCCTGCTTTTGCTAATTTCTTTCTCTTAATGTATGCCCAGGTTTTCTTGAAAATTTTTGTTGGTGGCATCATTCCACTTCCAGTGACTTTTGCCAATGCTGCATCTGGCTTTACTTTCAATCCGCCGAATGGTCCTGAAGCAGTTTTCTTTAAAAGTTTTTTTCTCTTGAAGTAACTCCAAAGAGCCTTTGTCATTTTTGATGGAGCCATTCTTCCACTTCCAGTAACTTTCCCCAGAACTGCATCTGGCTTAACTGTCATACCACCAAAAGCTTTTTTCTTTGCCATTCTAACCTCCTTGTAATTGAGTTCGCATAGGGATAAATGATTTAAATATTTATCCCCTATCTATAAAATGGGGAAATGCGCGAAGGAGGCGAATAAATTAAGTTTGTAGTTAGTAGTTAGTGGTGCGTGGTGAGTGGTGCGTAATGCGTTATGCGTGGTGCGAATAAATGGTTATGGGTTATGGGTAATGAGTTATGAGTTCGAAACTCAAAACCCATAACCCAAAACTCAAAACCTGGACAAACTTCACAAATTTCAAAGAAAATGGCATCTCGGGAAATTGAATCTGTAAAAGAATCCCTACTAAAAACTTTCCACTGGATAGGCCACGCAACTTTTTCCTTCCAGCCGGATACAGGAGAGAGAATATTTTTTATCGACCCTTTTAACTTAAAAGCCGGTTTTTCCAACAAAAAAGCAGATTTTGTTTTTATAACCCATGCGCATAATGACCACTGGAGCATTAAAGACCTGCAAAAAGTTGTAAAAGACGAAACAAAAATTTTTGCAGTGAATGGATGCGAAGGTTTTTCGCATGAAAATCTGGAAATCTTGAAGCCAAATGATTATAAAAACTTAGAGGGAATAAAAGTTCGCGCAATTCCAGCTTATAATATACATCCAGAACGACTTTCTTATCATCCAAAAGAAAATAACTGGGTTGGGTACATTTTTACAATTAACAACCAAACATTTTATCACGCAGGAGATACAGATTTTACAGATGAGATGAAACAATTAACTGATTTGGATGTTGCATTTCTGCCAATTGGCGGAACATATACAATGGATGTAATGGAAGCTGCAGAAGCTGCGAATCATATGCGGCCAAAAATTACTGTGCCAATTCACTACCGCGCTTTGTTGCGCGAGCATTATCCCGCTGCTGAGGAAAAATTAAGGAAAGC
>JBBIPJ010000008.1:9603-12754 GCA_037442905.1 archaeon | reverse complement strand
CTTTTTCAAATTCCACAAAATTGCAGAGCCTGGGCAGTTTTTAATGGTCTGGGTTCCTGGCAGTGAGGAAATTCCCATGAGTGTTTCTTACTCTGATAAAAAAAGTGTTGCAATAAGTGTTGCGGCAGTTGGGCCTGCGAGCAATTCTCTTCATGCGAAAAAAATTGGGGATTATGTTGGACTGAGAGGGCCATTTGGAAAACCATTTACTTTAAAAACAGGGGCAAAAAGAATTGCTTTAATTGCAGGAGGCTATGGGGCTGCGCCTTTGGGGCTTTTTGCTGAAAGAATTAAAGAAACTCACAGGGAGGTAAAAATAGATTCTTTTCTGGGCGCGCGCACAAAAGAGGAGCTGCTTTTTGTGAAAAGGCTTGAGAAGGTTTCAACTGTACATATTTCAACAAATGATGGTTCGGCAGGGCATAGGGGGTTGGTTATAGAACCTTTTGAAACAGAATTAAAGAAAAAAAATTATGATTGCGTTTATACTTGCGGCCCTGAGATGATGGAAAAAGCTGTTTTTGATATTTGTGTAAAAAATAATTTGGATTTGCAGGCGAGCCTTGAGCGAATAATGAAATGCGGATTCGGATTGTGTGGAAGTTGCATGTTAGATGAATACATAGTATGTTTAGATGGTCCTGTTTTTGAAATGGAAGATCTTAAGAAAATGAAAGAATTCGGGGTGGCGCACAGGGATAAGGCCGGAGTATTACAATATTGGAAAAAATGACAATTGTTGATATTGTTTTGCAAAACTGCAAAATAGCAACAAGCAAGGAAATTATAGAGGCAAACATTTCCATTGATAATGGAAAAATTTTTGAGATTAAAAAAATTGCTCATACTCCAAAAGGCGAAGAAGAAATAGATTTAAAAGGAAAAATCGTTTTGCCAGGCGCTATTGACCCGCATGTTCACTTTCGAGATCCTGGATTTACGCATAAAGAGGATTTTTACACAGGAACTTTAAGCGCTGCTTTTGGCGGAGTTACAACAATTCTTGATATGCCAAATAATAATCCTCGCATGGATTCGAAAGAAAGCTTGGAATTAAAAAGAAAGGGGATAAAGAAAAAAGCAATTGTTGATTACGGATTGTATGCAGAAGTTCATGATAAAAATGCGGAGAAAATTGACAAAGTAAGTGCAATAGCTTACAAGGCTTATCTGGATGAAAAAATCAGCTATGAAAACTTACAAACTGCACTAAAGAAATTAAAAGAAAAAATTATTTCTGTTCATCCAGAGGATCAGAAAGTAATTGACAGAAAAAAAGAGCGCCCCCTTGAGGCTGAACTGAAAGCGATTGAAAATGTTGTAAAGCTAAATTTTGGCACGAACAAAATTCATTTTGCGCACTGCACAGCTAAAAAAACCCTTGATTTGATTAAGAATTGCCCTAATTCAACTATTGAGATTAATATTCCGCATTTGTTTTTTGATACGAGTTATAAGGAACAATTAGGAAACTTTATAAAAATGAAACCGCCTGTAAGGACAAGGGAGGAAAGAGAGGAATTATGGAAAGATTTGGGCAGGGTTGATTGCTTAAGCACAGACCACGCCCCTCATACTCTGGAAGAAAAAGAGTCAGACTCTCCGCCAAGTGGAATTCCATCTGTTGAGGTGTTCCTGCAGCTCTTGATTGATTATGCTTACAGGCAAAAAATTAGCTGGACAGAAGTTGCGCGTTTAAGTTCCGAGGGCGCTGCAAAAACTTTTGGGCTAAAAAATAAAGGAGCTATTGAAAAGGGAAAAGATGCGGATTTGGTTATTGTAAGCAAAGATGATTGGCATATAATTAAATCCGAAAACTTACATTCAAAATGCGGCTGGAGCCCGTATAATAATTGGGAATTAAGGGGTGGAATTGAGAAGGTTTTTTTAAGAGGAAATTTAATTGTGGATGAAAATGAGTCTGCTGGAAAAAAGGAGCTGGAAAAGAGCTTTTTTAGAGAACTATTTATATCTTAAAGCGTTATTCTAAAAGGGGAGAATGTGAAAAACCTAATCGTGCCTTGCTCAAACGCTGTTGATTTAGCCACAAAACTGGCAACTGAATTAAAAACTGGGGTTGTTCAGTATGAGAGCAGAAAATTTCCAGATGGCGAAAATTATTTTCGCATAGATACGGATTTAAGTGGGGCAGAAGCTGTAATTGTTCAAAGTGGATATCCAAATCCAAATGATTCTGTGGTTGAGTTGCTTTTAGCTGCAGATGCTTGCAAAGAGCAGAAAGCGAAAAAAATTACTGCTGTTATTCCTTATTTTCCGTATGCGCGCCAGGACAGGCGCTTTAAGCCAGGTGAGGCATTTTCTTTGGAAATAGTTGCGAAGTTTTTAAAAAATTCAGGGGTTAAAAGAATTATAACCGCGGATGCGCATTTCCGCGATGATTACAGCGGATATAATTTGTTCAGCCTGCGCGGGACAAATGTTTCAGGAGGAAGTTTATTGGCGCATTATGTAAAGGCAAAATTCTCTCTGCACAAATTGCACATAGTCAGCCCTGATTTTGGGGCTTCTGAACTGGTAAAACAGGCTGCAGAGAATTCTGATTCAACATATTCTGCTCTGCAAAAGAAAAGGCTTGGGGACATGCAAGTTGAGATGGCAGGAACACTAAATGTTCAGGGAAAAAATGTTCTTGTTCTGGATGATATGATTACAACTGGCAACACAATGATTAAAGCTGTTGAATTGTGCAAACAAAATGGAGCTGCGCGGGTTTTTGCAGCTGCAACTCATGGATTGTTTGTTTCAGATGCGCTTTGGAGATTAAGAAGTGTTGCTGAATATGTTATTACAACTGATTCTGTGAAAAATGAGACTACAGAAGTTAGTTTGGCGCATGAGATTGCGAGTGTTTTGTAAATGAAAGAAACGAATTTAAAGGAAATTGTTGGCAGAAAGGCAGCTAGTCTTGTAAAAAGTGGCATGATTATCGGGCTTGGAACAGGGAGCACTGTTTTTTACACAATCCAAGAGCTTGAAAACAGAATTAAAAGTGAAAATTTAAAATTTAAAGCGATTCCAACATCTGCTGATACTGAAAAAAAAGCAAAAGCAGTTGGAATTGAATTAGTTCCTTTTTCTCAGTTAGAAAAAACAAAAATAGATTTGGCAATAGACGGAGCGGACGAAGTTG
>JBBIPJ010000008.1:5149-9567 GCA_037442905.1 archaeon | reverse complement strand
AGGGAAAAAAGAATTGCTTACAAGGCAAAAAAATTTGTTGTAATTGTTGATGAAAGTAAATTAAGCGATATTTTAGGAAGATTTCCTGTGCCAGTTGAAGTAAAAAGGGACAAATGGGAATCTATCAAAGAAGAGCTTGAAAAAATCGGGGCACGAGTCGCAAAACGCACCACCCATAACTCACAACCCTTTGTCACAGATAACAGAAATTATATTTTAGATGCAAAATTTGATTTTATTTTAAAGCCAGCGCGATTGGAGGATTTAATAAATTCTATTAGCGGAGTAGTTGAGAATGGAATTTTCAGGAAAGAAAAAGTTTCTGAAGTTTGGGTTGGAACAGAACAGGGCATTAGTATTAAGAAATAGATTTTTTCTTTTTCCATTCTTTTTTTGATTCGCAAGTGGGGGAGATGCACATCTCAAATCTCCTTCTTCCTTTGCGAACAATCTGAATCATAGGCAAATTATCATAAGGGCAGAGCTTTTCAACACGAACAATTAAAGCTGCCTGGGGAAGAGGAAATGTTGTTTTGCATTTTGGATATGCAGAGCATGCGATAAATTGCTTATGAGTGGTTTTTGAAACCCTAATAACTAAATCAGAGCTGCATTTTGGGCATTTTCCAATAATTGCCTGTTCTTTTCTAGATTTTAGAAAAGCATCAACAAGGCTTTTCCCTATTTTTTGCTCGTTCAGTTTGAATTTTTGCATTATTTGAGTTAGAGTTTGTCTTGCTTCATCAATAACTTTTTCTTTATCTAGCTTTCCCTCCTGAATCTGTTCAAGCTCATGCTCAAATTTTCTTGTAAGCTGTTCGTTTGTGAGTTCAGGGACATAATTTTCCAGAGTTTCAACTATGGAAGAGCCAAAAATTGTAACTTTTATCTGTACTCCCTGGATATAGTTGCGGTCATAGAGAGTTTGCAAAATTGGTGCGCGGGTTGCTTTTGTTCCAATCCCAAGTTCCTCCATTTTTTTAATTATTGAAGCTGCATTGTATCTTGGCGGCGGAATGGTTTGCTTTTTTTCAAGGATTAATTTTTTCACAGAATAGATTTTTCCTTTAATTAAATGTGGAAGTTCTTCATCTTTTAAGCGGACATAAGGCTCGTATAATAAATGCCAGTTCTTTTCTATTGTGCAAGAGCCTTTTGAAACAAAAATTTCGTTTCCAATATTAAACAAAATTGTCTGCGTTTCGCGAACTGCGGGCTTTCCGAATATTGCAAAAAATCTTTTTACAATTAAATCATATAATTGTAATTCCTGCCTGTTTAATTTTTCAGGCTTTTCTCCTGTTGGATAAATGCATGGGTGTGCTGGATCCTCTTTTATGCCCTCGTTTGCGCGCAAAAACTTTTCTGAGAGTAATTTTTTTGAAAGTTTAGAATAATTTGGAATTAGAGAAAGTTTTTGTAAAATTATTTGTGGATCAATCCCCTTTAATTTCTGCGAGTCAGTTCTTGGGTAGGAGATTAGACCATTTTCATATAGAGTTTGAGCAATTTGTTGAGTTTTCTGCGGGATAGATTTGAAAATTCTATAAGCTTCAATCTGCAAATCCCCAAGATTAAAAGGAGTTGGTGGTTTTTGTTCAAATTGTTTTCTTTCTATATTCTCAACAAGAGCATCTTTTCCTTTGCAAGCATTATAGATTTCTTCTGCTTCTTTTTGGTTGAGGAATTTTTCTTTTTTGTAAAGGGCAACTATTTCCTTTCCATCTGTTTTTATGTGTGCACTCAAAACCCAGAATGGAGTTGGATTAAATTTTTTTATCTCTAATTCACGCTCATCTAAAATTTTCAAAGTTGGAGTCTGAACTCGGCCTGCAGAGAGAATTTGGCTATACCCAGAGACTGCTTTGTATGAATAGCTTAATGCGCGGCTTGTATTAATTCCCCAAAACCAGTCTAAAGTATGCCTTGCAATGCCTGCATATGCTAAATTAAAATCAACATGTGGGAGAGAATGCTCGTAAGATTTTAAAAGCTCATCTTTTGTTAAAACAGAGAACTTCATTCTGCGCGCTTTTTTTAATGAATTTTCTCCACAGATAAATTTTAGAACATTATATCCTATTAATTCGCCCTCAATATCATAATCAGTTGCAGAGACAAAAGAATTTGCATTTTCTGAAAGTCTTTTCAGGACATCTATGTACGATTTTGTATAGGCAGATTCTTTATTTGCAATATAGGAAGGCACCCATTCAACCTCAAATAAAGGATAGCCAAAAGTTCCGATATCCTGTTTTAAAGTAAAGACATGCCCAACTGCAGGAGCAACAATTATTTTTTTGTTTTTGCGCTCTAATTCGAAATAAGTTACTTTTCCAATTTTGTGTGCATGAACTTTTCCATCTGCAAGGCTCTGGGCTATGCGCAGAGAAACTCTTGGCTTCTCGGTTATAATCAGCTCATAATTTTTCAGTTCCATCTTTGAGCATATTGCAAAAAGACAACACGAAACCTCTGGTTTCATGTGCGCAAGGAAGTTTACTTCCGAAGCATTATTTGGTTTTAACCTTACTTTAACCTTTCTTCAAGCACTCCTTTTAAGGTTTTTATTATATCTTCCACAGTAATGACTTTGGGTAATCTATCTAGCTCTGCTATTGCTTGGCTCGCCCTTTCAAATGCTTTTTTTACTTTATCATCTTTCAGTCCTCTTTTGTCAATCTCTTCAAGAATCTTTTGAAGTTCAGGAATATATTCTTCGAACATTTTCAGAGTAACCCTGTTTTTCTCCCCACGTCTCTCAGTTTCAGTCATAAGGCTCTTAAGTTCATCAGGAATTTTTGCCATTAAAACACCCCATTGCCTATTGATTATGGGTTCCAGCTCACCTATTGTCTTTCTGACTTTGCGCATAATTTCATCGTAATGCTTGTCAAACTGCGCAACTTCATCGCTCTTTATAAAATCATGCAGGATTGCTATTTCTGCTGAAAATTTTTGGGCCAATTCATAATTCAGCAGCAGCTTTTTTAGGTAGGAAAACTTTTTTATCTGCTCATTGATTTTTTCCTCAAACTTTTGACTGCCTTCTATTTGGACTCTTATAAGCTCAGTTTTGTAATGGGCAAAAAGTTTCGCGTCCTCTGTCTTCACCGCATCGCGTATCGCTGAAAGGATGCCGAGCTTTTGCGCAATGGGTTGCTGCTCTTCTGCTAATTCATCATAAATCTTGAAAACACTCTTAAGCTGCGAAAGCCAATAAAGATTGTTTTGTTTTTTCAGTATCTCGGCAAGTTCCTGCAGCTGCTCGTACTCGCTCTTAACTCCTTCAGCCATAAATATGGATTGTATGCGCATTCCTATTTTAATTCTTCTACAAGCTGCTTTACTTTTTCAATCAGCAAATCACCAACTCTGGCTTGGGCTTCTTTTGTCTGCGCACCTATATGCGGCGTTAATACGAGCTTGTCTTTGAATTGCATTATTTTTGATTTAAAAGGATTCTCAGCCCAATAAACATCTATAGCTGCGCCTGCAAGTTTTCCAGATTTCAAAGCTTTATATAAGGCTTGCTCATTTATAATTGGGCCCCGTGCAGTGTTAATTAAATAAGCTCCATCTTTTATCATTTTGAACTGCTCATCAGAAATAAGATTTTCAGTTTCAGCTGAAAGCGGGAGATGTATAGTAACAATATCTGAGCGTCTTAAAAGTTCGTTCAGAGAAACAAGTTCTCCAAAATCTCTTACCTGTTCTCTTGTAACTCGATGGTCATAAATCAAAATTTCCATTCTGAAAACTTTTGCACGCTGCGCTACCTGTGGTCCAATCCTTCCGAATCCAACTATTCCAAGGGTTTTTCCAAATAATTCATTTCCTGTTAGCTCATTTTTCAGCCATTTCTTATTCTTAGTAGAAGTATCAGCCTGGGGTATTTTTCTTAGTAAAGAGAGCATCAATCCTATTGTTAATTCTGCAACAGAAATCGCAGGGGCTTCAGGAGTATTTAGGACTTTTATATTATTTTCATTACAATAATCAACATCTATATTATCCAAGCCAACCCCAGCGCGCACAACTGCCTTTAATTTTTTTGCTTTTTTTAAAAGCGCAGAGTCTACTTTTGTGCGTGAGCGAACGATTAAGATTTCATAAGAATGGATAAGTTTTAACAAACCGGAGCGGGAAAGTTTGGAGGCATCTTTAACCTGAGCTAATTTCTTTATTGCATCAAAAGCCTTCTTATCAATAGGGTCTGCTAATAAAATTTTTGCAGTCATTTTATGCCAAACTTCTCCCTCCATTTATTGGAAAGTTCGCCTTTACATAGTTTTTCATAAAAAGTTATTAAGGAGATCTTTTCAACAGGGCTTCTTTTTAAAATTTCAAGCGCGCCTGTTCCGCTCAGGAAAACATCTGCAACTGCTCTTCCAGGAATTTTAATTGAAAGATTTCTG
>JBBIPJ010000008.1:0-5139 GCA_037442905.1 archaeon | reverse complement strand
CCAGCAGCATCGGTTGTTTCTTCTAAGGACATTGAATAATTTGATTTTTCTTTTAATTTTGGCCATACAATTTGTTTAAAAAGAGCAAAAAGATTATTCTCACCATTTTTTCTCCACTGTGCTTCCAGCTGCGGCTTAATTGTTTTATCTGTTTCAGAATCAATTTTTTTCTTTTCAGTTATTAGTTGCTTTTCCAGCTCTTCCAGGGCACTGGAGGTTTCAGAAATTTCTCTTGCCCTTTTTCTGGAAAATGCAGCTGCTTTTTTCTTTGAATGTTCTTCTAAATTCTTTAACAGATTTTTTAAGTATTTCAGCGCAGTTAGGAGTTCAGGAGAAGACTTTTTGCGCCTGTACTTTCGCAAATCATAATCATCAGGCTTGTTTTTATTAAAAGAAAATTCAAACAGCAGGACAAATTGTGAAAAAGTTCCCAGGCTTTTTAACTGAATTGGGAAATCTGCTTTGTTCAGCTCAATTAATTCAGGCTTAAAGTGCGCACGCGATAGTTTTTGCTCCTCTATGAATTGGGCTATATTTGAATTTAGCTCGCGTTGCACGTAAAAAATCTTGATACTTTCTGAATTTGAAAGTTTTGAGCGCAAAAGAACTACTGCATCAATCCTTTTTCCAGCGTGCAAAAGTTTTTTGCATCTTGAGGCAATTTTTCCAGTGCGCGCTTTTTCGCTTTTAACTTTTCCAATTGTTAACTGAGTGAAAAAGCTCTTTTGCCTTTCCAGAAATGCTTTTACAACTTTAATTCCCTCATCTTCTGGAAATGGAAAAACGATTAAGATCATCTTAATATTGCTCCAAGCTACCAGCTACAAGCCACTAGCCACTTATTATAATTCTCTCAAAGTTTTTGAAATAGCCTCAATTGCCATGTCAACTTCTTTCTTTCCGATTGCACCCATGTGCCCAATGCGGAAAATTTTTCCTTTCAGGTCTTTCTGCCCACCGGACATTTGAATGTTATATTTGGATTTTACAATAGCTCTTAAATTCTCAACATCTTTTCCACTGGAAGAAACTGCAGTCAAAGTTTGCGAACAAACGCTTTCCGGGGAGGGAAACAGATTAAACCCAAGTTTTTTAATTTCTTTTCTGCAGTGCGTAGCAACTTCACTATGTCTTTTTATTCTTTTTTCCAAACCTTCCTCAAAAATAATATCGAGAGATTCATTTAATCCAAAAACTAAATTAATCGCTGTTGTCCAGGGATTATCAGGGGCTTTTTCTTTGTATTTTTTGAGATTGAAATAAAATCTGCCGCCCTGTTTTTTGTCAATTGAGCTCCAGGCTTTTTCAGAAACTGTTATAAAGCTTAGCCCAGGAGGGAGCATTAAACATTTTTGGCTGCCTGCAATACAGAAATCAACTCCCCATCTGTCTGTTTCAATACCATCACCGGCTAAACTTGAAATAACATCAACTGCAAAGAGCGAATTTGTCTGGCTTACGATATTTCCGATTTCAGAAATAGGATTTTTTACACCAGTAGAAGTTTCATTGTGAACTGCTGTTATTAATTTATAATCAGACTGTGAAAAAATTTCCTTAAATTTCTCAACATTAATTGCCTGCCACCATGGAACACTTAGAGTTCGCACAGTTGCGCCAAAAGCTGTTGCAATATTACTTAATCTTTCTGAAAAAATTCCGTTTACAATTGAAAGGACTTTATCTCCTGGATTTATTACATTTGAAATAGCAGCCTCCATCGCTCCTGTGCCACTGGAAGTTAAAATAAATAAATCATTTTTGGTTTTAAAAATTTGTTTTAAGCGTTCTGTAGAACTCTCTACTATTTCCAAAAATTCTTTTTCCCTGTGGTGGATTAGAGGCTTTGAAAGAGCTTTTAAAATTCTTGGAGGGACATGGGTTGGGCCAGGGGTCATTAAAAGCGGGGGTTCTTTATTTTGCATGGCGGTTATAATGATATACAGGCATATATTAAAATATGGGTTTTGAGATAAAAGATATTATGCACGTGGAAAAAGTAGAATTGAAAGTAGTTGTTTTTGAGGCAAGGAGTAAGAGTAGACTTGCGCTGGAAACGTTTACTGATTCTCTGGGCTCAGGAACAAAAGGATACTATGTAGAAAGAAATTTTGATGCTTTTCGTTCCTTAGTAAAAGTTAAAGTTATAGTACCTCCTCGCACAACACCAGAAGAAGTTAAGAATAGAATAAAAATCGCTGCAAAATCGTATAATGTGGAAATTATTTAGGCCCAATTTTTTTTATTCCAGCATATTTCTGCAAAACTTTTGGGACAGTTATTGAGCCATCTTTATTCTGGTAATTTTCAAGAATTGCAACAATTGTTCTTCCAATTGCTAAAGCTGTTGAGTTTAGAGTGTGAATTACATCAGTTTTCATTCCGCGCGAAACCCTGATGTTTAATCTTCTTGCTTGGAAATCTGTGCAGTTTGAGCAGGAAATTATTTCCCTGTAGGCATTTTGCCCAGGCATCCAGGCATCAATATCATATTTTTTTGCAGCAATAACTCCAATATCTCCTGTGCAGATGTTCATTACTCTGTAGGGAAGCCCCAATCCTTTTACCAAATGCTCGCAGTTTTTTAAGAGTAATTCATGCTCTTTCCAGGAATCCTCTGGCTTGGAAAATATGAACATCTCAACTTTATCAAATTGATGGACTCTGAATATTCCTTTTGTATCCCTTCCATGCGCGCCTGCCTCTGTTCTGAAACAAGTTGAAAAGCCTGCATATCTTTTTGGCAAATCCTCTGGCTTGAAAGTTTCATCCATATGAATGCCAGCAATTGCGTGCTCAGAGGTTAAAATTAGATACAAATCCTCATTTTCAATCTTGAAAATTTCTTTTGGGGAATGTGGAAGCATTCCAACCCCATACATCACTCTTTCCTTTACTAAATCAGGAACAATTACAGGTGTAAATCCCTGCTTGACTAAAAAATCCA
Source organism: archaeon (assembly GCA_037442905.1). GTDB lineage: Archaea > Undinarchaeota > Undinarchaeia > Undinarchaeales > Naiadarchaeaceae > Naiadarchaeum. The sequence continues at coordinate 2,192 of JBBIPJ010000008.1, read as the reverse complement.
TTGCATACTGAACTAAAGCTAATTCTAAAAGAACAGCCTCATTTTTGAGGAAATAAAATCTTGCGCCAGAGGTTTTTGCAGAGCTCTCAACATCAAACAAATCAAGAGCTAAGCCTAAATCTATGTGGTCTTTAGCTTTAAAATCAAATTTTGTGGGCTTTCCCACTGTCCTAATTGGAACATTTTCGCTCTCATCCTTTCCCTGTGGGACAGTTTCATGCAAAATATTTGGGATTTCAAGCAAAAGTTTATCCCTGCTTGATTCAAGTTTAGCAAGTTCTTCCTCGTTTTTTTTAATTTTCCCTGAAATAATTGAAACCTTATTCAAAAAGTCAACGGGATTTTCGCCTTTTGATTTTAATTTTCCAATTGCCTCTCCGAGTTTGTTTCTTTCAGCGCGCATCTCATCTAATTCTCCTTTTAAAGCACGCCATTTTTTGTCTTCTGAAAGGACTTTATCAACTATGGAAACTTCTATTCCGCGGCGCCTTTGGGAGTCTTTTACAATTTCCGGGTTTGTGCGCAATAGGTTTATGTCAATCATGTTTTCCAGTTGAACTAAAGGTGTGTGAAAAAGTTCGTTTCATATTATAAAAGTGTGTTAAAACGCTTATTTTAGAACTTTTTAACACCATAATAGTATTTTATCAAATCTTTTCAAGAGCGCCATTTTTTAATCAGCTCTATGAGCAATCTTATACCAAATCCTGTTGCCCCTTTTCCAACATATGACTTGTATTTTCCTTTATCAGTATAGGCAACACCTGCAATATCCAAGTGTGCCCAGGGAACATTTTCAGGAACAAATTTTTGCAAAAATTTTGCTGCCGTAATCGCACCTGCATTTCCGTCTCCAATATTTTTTACATCTGCAACATCTGATTTTATCTGGTCAAGATACTCATCATACATAGGCAGTTCCCATACTCGCTCGCCTGTGCTTTCGGCAGCATCCTTTATTCTTGTCAGGAAGCGGGCATCATTTCCCATCAATCCTGCTGCATGCACTCCAAGGGCAACTACACATGCTCCTGTTAAAGTTGCCAAATCAATAACAGCTTTTGGATTAAAGTGTTTTGTATAGGCTAAAACATCTGAAAGCTCTACGCGCCCCTCAGCATCTGTATTGCCAATTTCAATTGTTTTCCCACCCCATGTTTTTATTATGTCCCCTACTTTATAGGCAGAGCCAGACGGCATGTTTTCAGTTGCAGGAATCAATCCAATTAAATGAACAGGCAGTTTAAGAGCTGCTGCTGCGCAAAGAGTTCCAAGTACAGAAATACCGCCGCTTTTATCAAACTTCATATTCTGCATGTAATCTGCTGTCTTGAGATTCAGCCCGCCAGAGTCAAAAGTTATTGTTTTCCCCACTAAACAAATTGCCCCTCCGCTTATTGATTTTGGACTATACTCAAGCACAATAAATCTTGGCTCTTGAGCAGAGCCAGAATTAACTGCCAGCAATCCGTTAAATCCTAATTTTTGTATTCCTGCTTTGTCATAGGCATTAACTTTAAACCCGTATTTCTTCCCAAGTTTTTCTGCTTCATTTACAAGATAAGCAGGGGTTGCAATGTTTGCAGGAAGGTTTGCAAGTTCTCTGTGGTAATTTACAATTTCAGCTAAGGTTTGTCCATTTTCAGCATATTCTTTCAGCCTTGAGATTTCTTTTTTATCAGGGTAATAAATCTCTAAAAATTCAGCCTCTTTTGGCTTTTCTTTTTCAGCAGTTTTGAAAGTATCAAATGCATAGACTCCTAGAACAGCGCCTTCAGCCAGGGCTTCTACAAGCGAGGTTGTTGGGCCCTTTATTCCTGCTCCGAAAATAAGAGTGGTATAGGAATCTAAATTTGCCTTTTTAACAGCCTGAACTGCGGCAGCAGATGCCTGCCTTGTAATATCAATTGAAAAATCCTTCTTTTTTCCCAATCCAACAAGCAAAACCCTTTTTGCTACAATTTTTCCCATTGAGGGAAAAAGGTAGGTTTCGTTTAATTCAGCCCTGAATTCCTTGTTTCTTATAAGAGAGGAAATCACTCCGTCAAGCTCTGTGTCTATTTTCCTTGATTCGTGAGCCAATGGCTCTTCCTGGAAAATACCTAGGGCTATGCATTCTGATTTTACCTTCTCTATAGAATCAGAAGTAAAGGAAAGTTTCATATATTTTTTATAGGAGATACAGATATATA
>JBBIPJ010000007.1:0-13298 GCA_037442905.1 archaeon | reverse complement strand
ATACAAACTTTTAGATTCTTTAATTCAAGAGCACAAAACAACTTTAATTTTCACTAACACTCGCTCAGCTACTGAACGCGTTGTGCATTATCTGAAAACAAAATACCCAAAAAAATACACAGAGGATATTGGGGCGCATCACTCCTCCCTATCAAGGCAGCACAGGCACAATCTTGAAGATAGACTGAGAAAAGGCGAACTAAGAGTTGTTGTCTGTTCCACTAGTCTTGAACTTGGAATTGATATCGGCTATATTGATCTTGTAATTCTTTTAGGCTCTCCAAAATCAACAGCCCGCGCTTTGCAGAGATGTGGAAGATCAGGCCACCACTTGCATGATAAAATCAAGGGAAGATTTGTAGTTCTTGATAGGGATGATTTAGTTGAATGTGCAGTTATGCTGAAAAACGCTCTTGAAAATAAAATTGATACAGTAGATATTCCAAAAAATTGTTTGGATGTTCTTGCCCAGCATATTTATGGATTGGCAATTGAGAATAAACAGCATGCAGAAACTGCCTTTGAATTGATAAAGAGAAGCTATTGTTATAGAAATCTGCCCTGGGATAAATTTGAATCTGTTTTAAGATATCTCGCAGGCGAATATGTAAGTCTAGAGGAGAGAAGTGTTTATGCAAAAATATGGTATGATGAAAAAACAAAAATTTTCGGAAGGCGCTCAAGAATTGCCCGCGTTATTTATAGTACAAATATTGGAACAATTCCTGAGGAATCCTATTTGGAAGTAAAATTCGGAGAGGAGCATATTGGAATGCTTGACGAAGAATTTTTGGAGCGCTTAAAAAAGGGCGATATTTTTGTTTTAGGAGGAAACACTTATAGATTTAATTATGCTCGCGGGATGACAGTCCAAGTAACACCAATGCCCCACACACTTCCAACTGTTCCAAGCTGGTTTAGTGAAATGCTGCCCTTGAGCTTTGATGTTGCTATTGAAATTGGAAAATTTAGACGCTTAATGGAGGAAAAATTTAAACAAAAACTTTCAAAAAAAGAAATTCTTAATTTTATTCTCTCCTACTTATATGTTGATGAGAACTCTGCAAATTCAATCTATGAGTATTTCAGAGAGCAGTTTCTGTTTGCAGAAATTCCGCATGACAAAAAAATTGTAATCGAGTTTTATAAAGGATTCGGAGATAAAAAATTCATAATTTTCCACACTCTATATGGAAGAAGAACAAATGATGCCCTATCAAGAGCAATAGCTTATGAAATTTCCCGTCTATCCAGAAATAAAAATATTGCAATTGCCCTTACTGATAATGGATTCTACTTAACTTCAGAAACCCAGAAAGTCCAGGCAATCCGCGCTTTCCAGAATTTAAATCCAGAAAACTTGCACGAAATTTTAAAGCGCGCAATTGACCAGACAGAAATTTTAAAGCGCAGATTCAGACACTGCGCAACCCGCAGTTTAATGATACTCCGCAGTTATAAGGGGCATAGAAAATCTGTTGGAAGGCAACAGATGGGCTCGCAAATTCTTTTATCAGCTGTCAAACGTATTGATGATAAGTTCCCAATTTTGGAAGAAGCGAGAAGAGAAGTTTTAGAGGATTTAATGGATATAAAAAACGCAGAAAAAGTTTTAAATGAAATAAAAAACAAGAAAATTTCTACACATGTTATAGCAACTGATATTCCAAGTCCCTTTGCACTAAATTTAATTGTTCGCGGTTATTTGGATATACTAAAAATGGAGGATAAATTAGAATTTGCAAGAAGAATGCACCGCGCGATTTTAAAACAAATTGAGCCCTATGAAATTGCTGCCCGAAGTTGAAGCACTGGATTTAGGAATTTACTTAATGAAAGAAAATACCTTTGTAATTAGCGATTTACATTTAGGATATGAAAGGGATTTGCAGCAGCGTGGAGTTTTAGTCCCCCCGTTTCAGTTTAAGGAAATAAAGCAGCGGCTGGAAAATATTTTTAAAGAGCTGCGGGGCTCAGGAGCTGCGGGGCTGCGATATATCGTAATTAATGGCGACTTGAAGCACGAATTCGGCAGAATTTCAAATCAGGAATGGGACGAGATTTTAGAATTAATTGACATTCTTTCTTTGCACTGTGATAAAATTGTTATAATTAAAGGAAATCATGATATTATTCTGGACAGAATAACAAATAAAAGGAATGTCCAGTTTGAAAAAATCGGATTTTCTCCGAGCAAAGATGTTTTCATAACACACGGGCACAAAATCCCTGAAAAAAATTCTTCCCTTGAAAAAGCCCGCATAGTAGTAATTGGGAACGAGCATCCAGCAGTTAGTATAACAGATGGAATTATAACAGAGAAATACAAATGTTTCTTAAAAGGAAATTGGAGAAGAAAAACTTTAATTGTCCAGCCATCTCTCTGTTTGATAACTGAGGGAACAGATATTTTGCACGAGCAAACAATTTCTGAATTTTTAGAAAATTTAAATCTAAATAACTTCGAGGTTTTTGTTGTTGCCGCGCCGGATGAGATTAAATATTTCGGAAAACTTGGAAATTTGGAAAAGCCACAAAAATCTTGGCCATAAAAATATTTCTACTTTTATCTATCTCGGAGGTGCCAGCGATGAAATAAAAATAATATATAAATACCCCCTTAAACATTCTTACTGCACTCGTTTAGAGTGCAAAATTTAACTTTTAGAGGTAAATATGGCAATTTCAGAAAACGACAAGAAAATTGTTCTGGACGCGCTCCGCGACCTCGGAGCAAAGGACCCCAATTCAGCAAGAAATGTTGAACTTATTACTGGAAAAACTAGAAGCAAAGGCCCGCGATATGCTGACAAGCAGCTTGTTGCCTCAATTCTTCAAACATTGCAAAATGAAAAAAAAGTAATCAGAAAAGCAGGTGAAAAAACAGCATCTTATTATCTTGCTCCAGCCCAACCAGCAGCTCCGAATCCAGTTACTCCTGCAGTCAATCCATACTTAACCCCTGAGAAAAAAGAAGAGGAAAAGAAATCGGATAATCCCTATTTATAATAATTATTGGCTTATAGCTTGTAGCTAGTAGCTTTTATATAATTTAATCCTCTACACCATTCTCTGTTACTTTAAAAACAGCCTCTCCCTCTGGCAAATTTGGACTGTCTATCAAGCGTGCAATTCTTTTTTCTGCCTTGCTCTTTCTCAAATAAATTCTAAAAGTTGCTGAGTGCCCAAGAATATGTCCTCCAATTGGCCTTGTTGGATCTCCAAAAAACATTTGCGGGTTTGCCATTACTTGATTTGTGACATAAACAACTAAATTATTCAAGTCTGCAAGTTTGTGCAAAGTGGAAAGATGCCTGTTTAATTTTTGCTGTCTTGGCGCTAATGTCCCTCTTCCAGTATATTCTGACCTAAATAAACTTGTCAGAGAATCAACAACAACCAATCTAATATTTTTCCCCTGTATCATTTCATGCGCCTGCTCTGCAATTAGCATTTGGTCATCTGATGTGTAAGCCTTTGCAATAATAATATTTTTTAAAACTTTTGCCGGATCCAGTCCTTTTGCCTTTGCCATCTGGATTACTCGCTCAGGTCTGAATGTATGTTCTGAATCAATAACTAATGCTCCCCCGCCCAAACCACCCCCATCAACTGGCAACTGAACATTAACGCAGAGCTGCATTCCCATCTGTGATTTTCCAGAGCCCCATTCCCCAAAACATTCTGTAATTGACTGCGTTTCTAAACCGCCATTCAATAATTTATCAAAAGTTTTTGAGCCTGTTGTTAATCTTCCAACCTCTCTTCTCTTTTCCAAAAATTTATCAGCAGTCTCAAATCCCAATTCTGCCTGTGATTTTGCAATTGCAATTATTTTTTTAGCCTTTGCATCGCTTATCTCAGCAATCTCAGCTAACTCCCCAGCAGCCATTGTTGCAATTGCTTTTAAATCTCTGAATCCTGCTTCCTCTAATTTTTTTGCAGTCGCTGGCCCTATTCCGGAAATATCCTCCAAGCTCACAGTTCCTTTTTTTCCCTTAGGAACTTCAATTTCCTCTTCTTCCCCAAACTCTGACTCATACTCAGCTTTTGCCATTTTTTTCAGCTCCCATTAAATTTTCTATTTCTTGCTCGGTTTTGATTTCTTTTATATTAAAAACATTAAACTCTAATCGGTCAAATTGCTCGTTTCTCTTTGTTTTTCCCTCAAATATCAGTTCACTTCCATGCAATTTTTCAAGCTGATTTTTAACTTTTTGCTGATCTACAGCCTCTTCTGCTTTCAACCCAATTAATTTTTCAGCAACTTCTCTGAAAACCGCAGCCCTAATAGTGCCGCTCCCATCATCTATTGCCAAATTAAGTATTAATAGTTTTTTAGTAAGTGTTCCTCCACACTTCTCACATTTTCCAGCAGTTACTTTTTTGTTGCAATTTGTGCACATTTCATGCACAAAATTATTCCCAAAATGCGCTGTAATAGCTGCTCTTACTTCCTTTATCTCATTCTCTTTTAAATTGCTTATTGTGGCTCTTCTCTGTCCATCCTCAACTCCGTCAATATTTGGAAATTCCTCCTCCAGAACACTCTGCGGATTTTCAATTAAAACCCCCCTACTGCCAACATGGACTTCCAGGGAATTTGTAAAATTTGATTCGCGCACATAGCCGCTTTTTACCTGTATTATTTGTCCAGCTCTAATCAAACCCTTTTCAACTTTCTCAATATCGTGCATATTCCAAAGAACAACCCTGCTCACTCCACTCGAATCAACAATTTCCATATTCACAACCTTATTTCTGATTCCTGTCTTTGTTGTAAATTCCCGCGGCCCATAAATTGATTTCACGCGGCCCATTACATTTACAGATTTCATATCCGGCTTTAACTCCTTTAATTTCAAAATGCTCTCAACTACACGATTTTTAGTTTTTATCCCAAGCTCGTTCGCAACAATATAAGCAGCCCCTTCCTCACTAACCAATCCGGACAATTCTTTTTGCTTATTCCTAATTCTGAGCAAAATTTCCTCTTTGCTCAATCCGGTTTTTATTGCAGCAAGTTCCAAAAGTTCTTCTAACTTGGCCATTTTAAATCTCCCAAGAACCCATGTTTCTTGCTAGTATATAAAATTTTGTTAACTCGAGAATACTTTACAGAGTTTATTTAAAGAGTTCTGCTATAATATTGATTTTGAAATGGAACAATTGGCTGAGCAGAAACAAAAAATATTAGATGTAAAGAAAATTGTAGAGGCAGCTCTCTTTATCTCAGGCAGGCGGCTTTCTCTGGAGGACCTTTCACGGTATGCGCACAATACCCAATTTTCAAAAATACAAAAAGCAGTTGAAGAAATCAGGGCTGATTATTTGAGAAGAGATTCTCCAATTATCCTCACAGAGGAAGAGGGAAAGTTCAAACTTGATGTGAAGCCTGAATATCTTGATTATGTAAAAAATCTTGCGCCGCAAATGGACATGAGGAAAGCAGTTCTTACAACACTTTCTTATATAGCTTTTAAGCAGCCAATAACCCAGGCAAAACTTGTGAAACTTTTTGGGAATAGAATTTATGAATATGTGCGCGAACTTTTGCAAAGGGGTTTGATTAATTCAGCTCCTCACAAAAGGACGCGAATGCTCGCAACCAGCAAAAAGCTGACTTCTTATTTAGGGGCAAGCGATTTGGAGAGGATTAAAAAAATCCAGCTTGCCCATATTGAGCAAACACTAAAAGCAGAGATTGCAAAAGAGGAAGCAGAAGAAAAGAAAAAGCAGGTTGATGAATTAAAGTTGTTGGAGCAGAAAAAGGAACTATCTTTAGATGAGTGGCAAAAATTGCTTGAATATAAAAGAGTAAAGGAGCAGCAGAGAAAAGAAAGAAGGGAAAAAAGGTTAAAGGCAAAACAACAAGAATAACTAAAATATGGCCAAAAAACGCAAAACCGAAAAAGAACTCGAAGAAATAAAAAAGCTCGAGAAGGTGCAATTGAAAGAACTAAAAAGAGTAAAGGTCGAGGAAGCGCATGTTGAATCAGAGCTCGGAAAGTTTGAAAAGGAAATCGAGTCTCTGAAAAAAGAGATTAAGCCGGGCGCCATTGAAAAATTCACTTACAAAGACATTGCGCGGGGGATTGTAGGAGCTATTTTCGGAATGAGTATAATGGGCTGGCACGAGGGTGTAAGAAATGCAGCTGTTACAATGCCCTCCCTCAATGTTGCTCTCATTGTTCTGCTCACAATTATTGCAGGCGCCTCTGTGCTCTATTTTTCTCAATATAGGAGAATAAAAGAAAAATGGATTATTCATCAGTTATTGCCAAAAAGATTTTTAGTTTTTTATGCGCTTTCACTTTTCATTGTATTTTTTATTTATGTGTTATTTAACATAATCAAATTAGGCGCAACACCTACAAATGAATCAATCCGTTTGGTTTTAGTAATTGGACTGCCGGCTATGATTGGCGCAAGCGCTGCTGATATAATTAGATATTAGTTACCGCTTTCTCTGCTCAAATCTCGCGAGCTCTTCCTCAATAATTCTGAAACCTTTTTTTTGGAGTTCTATTGCAAGCACTGAAAGTATTTTGTCCATCTGCTCGACTTCTCTAGACTCCTGTATGTTTAGGTAAAAATCAACAACCACATATGGCATGCCCCCCCTGAATTCCTGCTTTACTATAACATAGTGTGTATTGACAATATTATTCCCTATTTTTAGTTTCATAAGCGGATCAATTGCAAGTATAAATTCTCTTTGTTTCCCGCCGATTGCGCGATACCTTTCGCTCACGACTTTTAATCCAATCCCCTTTTTATAAAAAATGTTAACATAGCTCTGCAGCAATTTTTTTACATCCTTTGCCTCCTTCTGTTGCATCTCAAGGGAAAGAGCCTTTCTAAAGTTTCTGGCGTTTCTCAATCTCTCTGTGAACTTTACATATTCATCTGCTGTAATGGGAACTTCAACCGAAGTTGGTTTCTTTACTTTTTTAGCCATGTGCGCATTGCAAAAAAATAAGTATTCAAAGGTTAATATATAGTTTCCTTACTTCAATGAAACTAGCCAGTCTTCTAAACAGATATCCGAATCTGGAGCTCCCTGTTTCAAAAATAGAGGAGCATGACAGTGTTACAGAGTTGTATCCTCCACAAGAAGAAGCAATCAAAGCCGGCGCTTTAGATGGAAAAAATCTTGTTCTAAGCGTTCCAACAGCCTCTGGAAAAACTTTAGTTGCAGAATTGGTTGCATTAAACCATATTTTAAATAAAAGAGGAAAAGTTGTTTATATTGTTCCTCTGCGCGCACTTGCTTCTGAAAAATATGATGAATTCAAAACAAAATATTCAGATTTCTGCAAAATTGGCATTTCAACTGGAGATTTTGATTCCTCAGGCGCGAATCTGGGAAATTTCGATCTTTTAATTTTAACAATTGAAAAAATGGATTCTTTGATGAGGCATAATGCTGACTGGATTAAAGAAATTTCACTTGTAATTTTGGATGAAATACATTTGCTTGATAGTGTTGACCGAGGCCCTGCTCTGGAAATTGTTGCAACTCAGTTAAAAGATTCGGGCGCGCAAATTTTAGCACTCTCAGCTACAATAGAAAATTCAGATGAATTGGCAAGATGGTTAAATGCAAAACTTGTTGAATCAAATTTCCGCCCGATAAAGCTCTCGCGCGGAATTTTTTTAAAAGGCGAGATAGATTTTAAAGAAAAAGATGATTTAAAGTTAAAAAATTACAGCTCAAAAGCAGAGCCTTCTGTTATCTTATCCGAAGATATTGTTAAAAACGATGCGCAGGCATTGGTTTTTGCAAACACAAGAAAAGGCGCAGAGAGTGAAGCTGAAAAAACATCTGTCCATATTTACAAAATTTTGGATACAAAAGAGAAAAAAGAACTTTTTCAAATCTCTCAGAAAATTCTCTCTGTTCTTGATTCTCCAACAAAACAATGCAAGCGCCTTGCAAACTGCGTAAAAAACGGAGTTGCTTTCCATCACGCTGGCCTGCATTCAAAACAAAGGCATTTAATTGAAAAAAATTTTAAGGAAAATTTAATAAAGGTTATTTGCGCAACTCCAACTCTTGCAGCTGGTGTAAATTTGCCTGCCAAGCGAGTAGTTATTCGTGATTACAAGCGCTTTAACACCTTCGGAAGCGAGCCCATTCCTGTCCTGGAAATCCACCAGATGTTCGGAAGAGCTGGAAGGCCAAAATATGATACGGAAGGAGAAGCAGTTTTAATTGCGAAATCAGATTCTGAATTTAATCAGTTGTGGGACATATACATTGAAGGGCGCCCAGAAGAAATAACGTCCAAATTAGGAGTCGAGCCGATTTTACGCATGCATGTTCTTGGAATAATTTCCCAGATGCCAAAAACAAAAAATGAATTGTATGAATTTTTTGAAAAAACTTTTTACGCTTTTCAATATCGTGATTTAACCGGGCTGGAAACAATCATAGATAGAATTCTTGACCAGTTATTTGACTGGAAATTCATAGACTATGGAAAAGATAATCGGTTTAAGTGCACAAAACTCGGATTAAGAGTTGCACAGCTTTATATTGACCCCTTAACAGCTCACACTTTAATTGAACTTTTAAACAAAGAATCTGTTGATGATTTAGTTCTTTTAACAATTCTTTCAGATACTGCTGAAATGCACCCCCTCCTGAGCGTTCGCTCTTCCGAAGAATTAGAAATTTATGAGCAGTTCGAAAAATTTGATTTAGAGGATGAACAGATAAGGGCATTTAAAAACGCAATGATATTTTTTGACTGGATGAATGAAAAGCATGATGATTATATTTTTGATAAATATAATATGCCCCCCGGCACGCTGCGCTCAAAACTAGAGATTGCTGATTGGCTTTTGTATTCACTTGCAGAAATTTCTCTCATTCTAAATAGAGAGCGCTTAATCCCAAAAGTAAATTTACTCAGAAAGCGCTTGAAATATGGGGTGAAGAAAGAGCTTTTGCCACTTACACGAATCAGAGATATTGGCCGCGTAAGAGCGCGCAGATTGTTTAATTCTAGAATAAAAGGAATTGAAGATATAAGAAAAGCAAAACCTGAAGTTTTAACTAAAATTTTAGGTAAAAAAGTTGCGCAAAAATTAATTGAGAATTTGGAAATAAAAAGAGAAAGCGCAAGAGTTGGCCTTGAAAAGTATTCAGAGTGAAACAATCCTACTCGGAGAATTTTTCGGGTAAATCTTAAATTTTTTTCCGCAGAAAAAACACTCTGTGCTCCACCTCTCCTTATTCATTTTCATTGGCAAAAAGTTCTTTTCTCTTTTACAGTTTGGACAGCGGACTTTTATTGAATTCATATTGGTAAAATGCGGGGAGTTGGATTTGAACCAACGAAGGCTCTACGCCATTAGGGCCTAAACCTAACCCCTTAGACCGGACTTGGGTATCCCCGCGCACTGATAAGATAATTGCAAAAACTTATTTATCCTTCTATTCTCAAACTTCTAACATGAAAATAGGGTTTTTTACAGACACATACTTTCCTCAGATAAACGGGGTTACCTACACAATTGATTCTTGGAAAAAAGAACTGGAAAAACTGGGGCACGAAGTTTATGTTTATTATCCAAGTGCACAAGGCTATTATCCGCGAAAACGCGAACACGAATTTTCTTCAATCGGATTTCCCCTGTATAAAGGATACAGAATAGCATTTCCTCTTGGAATAACAAAAAAATGTTCTAACTTGGATATTGTCCATATCCAAGGGACTTTTACTATGGCAGCAGCAGCGTGGCATGCTTCAAAAAAATTGAGAATACCAAAAATTTTCACCTATCATACACCGCTTGAAATGTACAGCTTTTATTTTGGGAAAAATATTTTTTCTCAAAATCTTGTCAAATTATATTCTTATTGGGAAAAAAGACTCATGAACGCGTGCGATTTTATTACTGTTGACTCAAATACAATCAAAAGAAATTTAGAAAAGCGCGGATTTGAAAATATAGAAACAATTCCTTCAGGAGTTGATGTAAAGTTTTTAAAACCACAAAAAAAGGAGATTTTCAGGAAAAAGCACAACATATCCAGTAAAAAAGTTATTGGTTATTGTGGCAGAATTGGACTGGAAAAAAATCTTGATGATTTGATTAAAATTGCGCCTTTTTTTGACGGCGAAATTTTAATCGTGGGCAATGGCCCTGCAGTTGATTATTATAAAAACCTTGCAAGAAAATTTAGGAATGTAAAATTTTTGGATTTCTTGAAAAGAGAGGAGCTCCCCTATTTTTATTCTGCCCTGGATATTTTTGTTCACCCATCAAAAGTAGAAACTTTTGGAATTGTTGCCCTAGAATCTATGGCATGTGGCACTCCTGTTGTCGGAGCAAATGCACTGGCATTAAAAGAAACAATTCAAAATAATAAAACAGGATATTTGTATGAAAGCAAAAACATACCCGAGCTATTAGAAAAAATCCAAAAAGCATATAAAAACAGAGCAAGGCTGCAGAAAAAATGCAGAGTTTACGCAAAGGAATATTCTGTTGAAAAATTTGGAAAGCTTTACGAGGGATTGCTATGATATCAATTGTAATTGCTGCATTAAACGAGGAAAAATACATTGAGCGCACGCTGAGGAGTATATGCGCGCAAACTATTCCGCGCAAAAAGTATGAGGTGATTGTAGTTGATGGAGGTTCAAAAGATAACACAGTCAATATAGCAAAAAAATATGCGAATATAGTCTTTAGGCAGAAAAGCCGCGGCGTTGGAAGAGCCAGGAATGAGGGCATAAAAAAGAGCAAATATGACATAATTGCCATAACAGACGCTGATGTCGTTGTTCCAAGAAATTGGGTTGAGAAAATAATGGAGATTTTCAGCAAGAATGATATTGCGGCCTTGCGTTTTTCTGAGGCATCTCTTGAAAACAGCGCAAAAGGAAAATTATTCTACACGCTTTTAACAAACCTGCAGTATTTGTTATTCCCGCTCCTGCCAATTATGCCTGCCAGTTGCACTGTTTTTAGGAAAAAATATCTAAATAAAATAAAGGGTTATAAAGGATACCTGAAAGGAGCAGAGGACATGGATATTGGGCTTAGAATAAGAGAGTTTGGGATAATCATGTTTTACAAAAAAATGTTTGTGCGCCTTTCAATCAGAAGACTTGAGAAAATGGGATATATAAAAACATCGCTCATATGGCTTACTGGATTGCTATTTACTTTATTTAGAAGAAATCCGCCCATAGAAAACTATTACGATGTTGAAAAATAAAAATCATCATTTCAGATACTTCAAATTAATGTGCACTAATGCCAAATACCCGATTCCATACGTGCTGAAGTAAAAGGCAACTCGCTCAATCACTGTTACTGCAGCCGCAATTTCTGCAGGCACTCCAATAAAGATTAGCAATGGGATTCTTCCCCCCTCAACAATGCCCGTTCCTGCTGGAACAGGAGAATAGTATCCAATTAAATCAGCCAGAGTGATAACTGCAATCAAGGCGTAAATTTTTACATCTATCCCATATCCAATTAGCAAAACATAATGCCCCAAATATCCAAGCACAGTTATTATAAAAGTCAAAAAAAGCACATAGTAAATTCTTCTCTTATCTCTCCAAAGAATTCTCATAGCTCCCTTAAAATTTCCTATGCCCAAAGTAAAAGCATCTTTGAATTTTTCAAATGTCCGGTATTTTTTTCTCAGAAAGCCAAGAGCTCTAATGTTATAGATGAAAAGTAAAAATCTCTGTATTATATTATTTCCATGTTCTCTTTTCTTATAAAAATAAAATGTGGCTATTCCAAGAAAGAGAAAAAATAATAGCAATATCCCAGTAGCTACTCTTATCGCAAAAACCTTTATGAACAAATACATATACAAAACAGAGAACGCAAAATAAGCAGCAATTATGAATGACAATAAAACATTATCCATCAAAGCAGTTGCAAAACAAGTCGCAGCATCTTTCTTTGTCACCTTTCCAAGATAATAAGCTTTTATTGGTTCTGCCCCAAATCCTGGGCCAGGGACTAAGTTATCAAGTATGTTGCCTGACATGTAAATCGGCAATAATGTATTGAAGTCTGTTCTCTTAATCTTATCAACCAGAATCTTCCACTTATAATTCCCTATCAAATAGCCAAGTGCCCTGATTAAAACAAATGCAAAAATAATATAAATTGGGGTGTTTTGCAGAGTAAATATTGTCTTTTCAAGATCCACTTGTACAAACCTCAAAACCGCAAAAAATACAAAAAGCCCGATGATTAGCAAAACTGCTTCTTTCAATCCAAAATACTTTTTAAGCGAAACTGCCATACTGGAGAATATAGCCTGAAAAGTTATTTATCTTTTGTTTTGCAAGCAATAATCCATGGCAAACACAACTGGCGGAGTAAGCAAAATAGCAGCACTTACCAGATACTTCTTTAGATGCCCTCCGACAAAACATGTAATAATTGTAATGCTTGCCTCCGCACTTTTATTTCCAGTAGCTGGAAATGACTTGCTTTCAAAAACAGGATTTTTTATATTTCTTTTTGTACCCGCTGTTTTAACTTCAATATTTTCCTGGCGCATAGTCCAAAAATTAGGCGGCACTTTCAAGGAAAAACATTCCTATTTTTTATCAACAATATCGATGTTCTCAATTGCAATTCTTTTAGCTTTTGTTTCATTTGCAGATAATTATTATTCTTTTAAAATCTGGAATTCATTGGAAATTTTATTCATAGGATTAGCAGCAGTTTTCATTCTGCACCTTCTGGTTTATGCCGCTGTTGGAAGCATATCAATTTATCGCGCGTTTGTTCCTGCTTCTATTTACCTGTTTTTTTCAGCAATAATCCTTTATTCTTTCCGCACAGTTACAATAAGAATTCTCGGCAGATTCTTGATTCTCGTGTTTATTTCTTTTCTGCTTGTGTGGCTTTTTGTAAAGCTTTCAGATGCCCCATTTAAGCGCACTCTCGGAATCCCAACTTTTGAGCTGCTCTCATTTGCAATACTGGAATACATAGACCCTGCGCAAATAAGCAACAATCCATTCAGAACAATTGGAAAGAATATCAGCGTTCCAAATCAGGCAATTAAATTTGAAACAAAAAAACACAAATATCTTCTGGCAGTTCCATGGCTCCACCCAGGGCCTGTTGAGAGCATAGGCGGAAGATTGCCGCATGCCCTTGTTTCTAAGCTAAAAGAAAAATTTTCAAATTCTATCTTTTTGCACACATATGCCGATCATTCGCTAAACCCTGTTTTTCTTGACAAGACAATCTCAAAAATAATTTCTGCCCTTTCAGGCAAAAAGAGCTTTTCTAAT
>JBBIPJ010000006.1:7140-14339 GCA_037442905.1 archaeon | reverse complement strand
TTTACAAAGTAAAGCAATACAAAGACGAGAAGCAGAAAAAACGCTTGTTAGAAATGGTGCACTCTGTTGGAGCAAAAGAGATTAAAAATGTTGTTCTTGCCCTTGAAAGTGAAAAAAGTAAGAAAGCAAATGCAATGTTTACTGGATTAGGAAATACAAAACAAATAGTCCTCTTTGATACATTAACAAAAAATTTTCATCCGCTGGAAACAGAAACTGTTGTTGCGCACGAGCTTGGGCATTATGTAAATAAAGATATTTTGCGCGGAACTTTTTTTAGCGTAGCTTTAGCTTTTCCTGCGTTCTTTCTTGTTGATTTTTCTCTGAAAGCATTTTCACAGAATTTTGCTTTAAATTCTATAGCCGATATTGCAGGACTGCCGCTTTTTATGCTATCCTATTTAATTATAGAAATATTTTTAACCCCCTTAGAAAACTGGTATTCAAGAAAAATTGAGTCTCAGGCTGATTGGTTTTCTTTGGAAGTTGCAAAAAAGCCGGATGCGCAAATATCAACAGATAAAAGAATTGCAGATATGAATTTATCTGAAATCAATCCACATCCTCTAGTTGAGTGGTATTTCTATGACCATCCTGCAATTAAAAAAAGAATTAAAATGAGCGAGCTTTGGAAGAAAAAACATAGGCGCCGTTGATTATATTAAAGCAAAGGTCTATATTTTCTAAGTTTAGCTTCGCCAAAATTAAATTCCATTTAATTTGTACAATAAACGCCTCAAAGTTTATAGCGTCTAAAGTACTTCGTACAAATTAAATGTGCCCCTGTGGTCTAACCTGGATATGATGCAAGCTTGCGGTAGAGCGAAACTGCCGAGCAAAGTTCGCAGTTTCACTGCAAACAGCTTGTGATCTGAGTTCAAATCTCGGCAGGGGCACTTTTTAATCCTATCCAAAAACTCCTATCACAGTTGCTGAAAAAGAAGTAAGCAGGAAATAATTCACGATTAGATTCAGAAAAGAGAGCATTATATGCTTGACTATTGGCTCAGGAGAAAAAAGCGCTCCCGACGGGATTCGAACCCGCATAACCAGTCTTAGGAGGACTGTGCCTGATCCAGGTTAGGCTACGGGAGCATTAAGAATAGTTAATTATGTTTCTCTTATAATTTTGTTTATTAAAATCTAGGCACTTGAAAGGCGGGCAAAAAAGCTGCTTTACATTCTCTCCGGAATCTCAATCCCAAGCAAGTAAAGGCAGCTTTTTAAAACATTATAAGCTGCCTGAACTAATGCAATTCTTGCATTTTTCAAATCCTTGTCCCCTGCGTTTAAAACAGGCAGATTATTATAGAATAAATTAAATTTCTCAGCAAGCTTGTGCGCATAGTTTGCAAGTGTATGAACTCTGTAATGCTCTGCAGAATCCTGAACAATCAGTGGAAACTTTGCCAAATGCTTAACTAATTCATGCTCCTCATCCTTTTCAAGAAGAGCAAACTTTATTTCGCCTAATCTTGGATTTTCGGTTTTTTCTAGAATTCTTTTTGCGCGCACAGCTGCATATTGAATGTATGGCCCTGTTTCTCCTTCTAATTCAAGCGCTTTATCCCAGTCAAAAAATATTGTTTTTGTATTGCTAATGTTTAGAATTGAAAACTTGATCGCTCCCATCGCAATTTGCGTTGCATTTTTTTTCTGCTCTTCTAAAGGCATCTCTGGATTTCTGCTTGTTACTTCTGCAAGAGCATTTTGGAACATTTTTTCTTTTAGCTCTCTGTAAGTAATTGTCAGCCCTTCCCTTGAGCTCATTTTCTGACCTTGCAGCGTAATTAAGTCAAAAGTAAGATTGAAAGATTTTTTCACTTGTTTAAATCCCATTAATTCAAGAGTTTTGAAAAGCTGCTGGAAGTAAAGCCTTTGCTCGCTTCCTGTTACAATAATTGCGCGGTCAATTTTATATTTCTTGAATTTTTCCTCAGCAAGCGCAATATCCCTTGTTGAGTAAAGTGTTGTTCCATCGCTCTTTAATAAAACAAAGGTATCCAAATCATACTTTTTAAGTTCAACAACAACAGCGCCTGCGCTTTTTTTCGCAATCTTTTTCTTTAAAAGCTCCTGAACAACCTCTTTTCCGCGCTTGTCCATCTGGCTTTCAAAAAAATAATTGTCAAACTTCACCCCCAAATCCCTGTAGATATTCTCATAATCCTCAAGGCTCCACTGCCTTGTTCTCTTCCATAACTCCATTAACTCTGCATCCTTTCCTTCCTCAAGTTTTTTCTGTATTTTTTCAACATCAGTTTTGTAAGCTTGATTGTCCTCTAATTTTTTTGAGGCTTCGGTGTATATTTTGCCAAGCCATTCTCCTCTATACTCACTTGGTGTTTCTCCGCGGTGAAAAGTTTGATAAGCCCACAGGCATTTTGCAACATGCGCCCCAATATCTCCCTGATAGTTTGCGCGCAAAACCGCATATCCAGAAAATTCCATAATTCTGCTCAGGCTTTCTCCCAATAGAGTTCCTCTCAAATGCCCAATGTGGAAAGCTTTATGTGTATTTGCCTGCGAAAACTCAACCATTACTTTTTCTTTTTTCTTCTCAGATTTTCCATAATCTTTTTCAAAAGTTTCCTTTATCACTTCTTTTGCAAAGGCTCCTCTGTTCAAGAAAAAATTTACATAAGCTCCTGCCAGAGCAACCTTTTTTGCAATTGATGGTTTTTTTATATGTGCTAAAATTTGCTCAGCTATATCACGAGGAGAAACTTTTTTCTGCTTTCCAAGCTGGAAAGAAATGCTGCATGCTAGATCCCCCATTTTTGAGCTTGGCGGCTCTTCTATGGAGTTCTCTAGCTCATCTATCTTTACTTTCAGCTTTAATTTTTTAAGTGTTCCTTCAAGAGAATTGAAAACATCTTCCCTTGCCTGAAGCCATACCGTTTTCATCTGTTCCATATAATAATATGCAATTTTTAAGCTTTTAGAAAAAATGGGCTCGCGAGGATCTTCATGAGCGAAGCGATTGAAGACTAGCGAAGTTTCACTTCGCGCAGTTTGAACCCCGATTCGGAGGTCAGAAGCCTCCTGTCATAATCCTGGTTAGACCACGAGCCCAGCTTATAATTAAAGAACCACTGCACTTATTTATTTACTTACCGCAGAAAAGCAACTATCTGCGGCAGAAAATTTTTCAGGATAAGATAGTTGAAGATTATATTTATTACACCTAGCGCAAGCCTTCTTGTTATCGGGTCCATAAAAACATACACTCTTATAAATCCAACAAGTACATTTCCAAATATTATGATTGACCATAAGCTGTATTCTAAAAGGTTTGCAGCCGGAATTAGGGAAGCAATGAAAGATAGTATGACTAAATAAACAGTATCTAAAAGAATCCAGGGTGGCTTTTGGAAACTTCCGAGATATTTTCCTACCATATTTATGAGGGGCGCACTTGCGATTGCAGCAAAAGCTGCTGGCGTAGCTCCATGTAAATGTGCGATTACTATTATGAGCACGCTGTGGAATTCAATTTTCAAATTATCATATAGCGAATTTGCGCGGCTGAAAATTATCAGAAAAGTTGCAACAATTGTTATAAAAGCAATTTTTGGGAAAAAAATAAGTGGGGCAAATAGAATCAGAAGTAGCACAATCAGGTCAAATCTCAAGAGGCTTTTTGCAGTTGTCATTTCTTAATTTCATTTAACATCGGTTTGTGAATTCCCTTGCAATTTTTTTCATTAAATATCAGTTTTTCAATTCCCTTGCAATTTTTGCCTGCACCTGTCAAGCTGATATTTAATGCCTGCACCTGTGAAGCCGATGTTAAATGCCCCCAAGGGGATTTCCGAGCTTTAGCGAGGAAATTCTTGCTAAAGCATTTGAACCCCTACCAACAGCTTAGAAGGCTGTCGCCCTATCCAGGTTAGGCTATGGGGGCATAATTAATATTATAACTCAATGCTTTTATTCCTTTGCGAAACGAAAAATATTTAAGCAACTTTTTATTACTCTGAAATCCTCTGAGGTACAATGGGAGAATTTGTTGTTGCTAAAGTTGATGAAATTCCTGCAGGAACAGGAAAAGTTGTATTCGCAGGAGAGAGGGCTGTTGCGCTTTTTAATGTTAATGGAATTTTTTATGCTATTGATAACACTTGCCTGCACCGCGGCGGACCATTGGGCGAAGGAGATTTAAGCGATTCAACAGTTACTTGCCCATGGCATGGCTGGCAATATAATGTAACAACAGGAGAAGGGATGATAGGGCCAGCTGTTCAAAAATATGATGTTAAGATTGATGAACAGACAAGGGAGATAAAAGTTGTTGTTCCATAGAGTAGTATTCTTTCAATGATTTAACTGTGAATTCGCCCTTTTGTATTTTCTTAATCGCTTCTAGAGCAGCGAAAGCGCCTGAAATTGTTGTTATGCATGGAATTTTTGCAGTGATGCACGCTCTTCTTATTTTAAATCCATCCTTGCTTGCTATGCCTCCTTTTGTTGGTGTGTTTATAACAAGGTCAACTTCACCATTTCTTATTAAATCGACAATATTTGGACTTCCCTCTGAAGCCTTTAGAACTTTTCTTACAAAAATATTATCCAGAGCAAGTATTTTTGCAGTGTTTCCTACTGAAATTACCTCAAATCCCATTTCTGAAAATCCTTTTGCAAGTTTCCCAACATGCTTTTTATCGCGCTCATTAACAGCAAAAAAGACTCTTCCGCTTCTGGGAAGATTTATATAAGCGCCTAATTGCGCTTTGTAAAATGCAGTTCCAAAATCATAATCAATTCCCATTGATTCTCCTGTTGATTTCATCTCAGGGCCCAATCTTATATCAGCTCCTGGCAATTTATCAAATGGAAAAACCACGCTTTTTACAGAAACATGTTGTGGAATTATTTCTTTATTCGCAAGCTCAAGCTCCTGCAAAGTTTTACCCATGATTACCTTTGTTCCTATTTTTGCAAGTTGTATCCCAATCGCTTTGCTTATGAAAGGCACTGTTCTACTTGATCTTGGGTTAGCTTCCAGAACATAAACAATTCCATCCTTAACAGCATATTGAATATTTATCATCCCAATAACTTTTAACTCAAGGGCAATTTTTCTTGTATATTCTTTAACACTTTCAATTATTTCTTTGCTCAAACTCTGAGGCGGAACAGCACAACTGGAATCACCTGAATGTATTCCAGCTTCTTCAATATGCTCCATAATTCCGCCAATAAAAACATTTTTTCCATCACAAACAGCATCCACATCCAGTTCAGTTGCATTATCCAAGAATTTGTCAATCAAAATTGGATGTTTTTTTGAAACTCTTACTGCCTCTCTCATATAAATTCCTAAATCCTCATCTGTATGAACGATTTCCATTGCTCTTCCTCCTAGAACATAAGAAGGACGAACTAAAACAGGGTATCCGAGTTTCCTTACAATCTTTTTTGCTTCATCAAAAGAATAAGCAATCCCGTATCTCGCCTGCGGAATTCTTAATTTTCTTAAAACTTTTGTAAATAAATCTCTGTCCTCAGCTTTGTCCATATCCTCAGGAGCTGTCCCAAGTACATTTATTCCGGCTTTCTTGAGCGGAATTGAAAGATTCACAGCAGTTTGACCACCGAATTGTGTAATAACTCCAATTGGTTTTTCAACTTCACATACAGCCAAAACATCTTCCAGGTGCAATGGCTCAAAATACAATCTATCAGATGTATCATAATCAGTTGAAACTGTTTCCGGATTGTTGTTAATAATAATTGCCTCATATCCCAGTTCTCTCAAAGCCCAAACAGCATGGACAGTGCAGTAATCAAACTCTATTCCCTGTCCAATTCTAATCGGGCCGCTGCCAAGAATTATTACTTTCTTCTTTTCACTACTTTTTACATCAGTTTGCGTTCCAAATGTACTATAGTAATAAGGAGTTTTTGCCTCAAACTCTGCTGCGCATGTGTCAACCATTTTGTAACTGCGCGAAAAACGCTGGGAAATTTTCTTTTTGGTTATGTTTTGAATCTGTTCATTCACAAATCCAAATTTTTTAGCATAATCAATAATAGCTTGTAGCTTGTGCTTCGGGAGATAGCTTGTAGTTTGTCGTAGTTTTTTTTCAATCTCAATTATATGCTGAATTTTTTCTATAAACCATCTATCAATTTTTGTTAATTCAGAAATCTCATTCGCAGCGAATCCAGATTTAAGAGCTTTAACAATGTAAAAAAGCCTTTTATGAGTTGGAATGATTAAATGGCGCTTTATCTCTTCTTTATTCAATTTTTCATCTCTCTCATCATTTCCAACTAATCCAATTTTATCAATATCCAGAGAGCGAATTGCTTTTTGCAACGATTCTTCAAAATTTCTTCCAATTCCCATTACTTCCCCTGTGCTTTTCATCTGCGTGCTGATTGTGCGGTCAGCAGTTGAAAATTTTTCAAAAGGCCATCTTGGGATTTTTGTCACAATGTAATCAAGCGCCGGTTCGAATGATGCTTTTGTTTCTTTTGTAATTGGATTAGGAATCTCATCCAGAGTTAATCCGATCGCAATTTTTGCAGCGATTAAAGCAATTGGATATCCTGTTGCTTTGCTTGCTAAAGCACTTGAACGAGAAACTCTTGGATTAACCTCTATAACGTAATAATTTTCAGAAATTGTATCCAAGGCGAACTGAATGTTGCAGCCGCCCTCAACCCCAAGAGCGCGGATAATTTTTATTGAAGCTGTGCGCAGCATTTGGTATTCATAATCAGTTAAAGTTTGAGAAGGCGCAACAACTATTGATTCTCCTGTATGGATTCCCATTGCATCAAAATTTTCCATATTGCAGACAGTTATGCAATTATCAGCAGAATCACGCATAACTTCATACTCAATTTCCTTCCACCCCGCAACACTTTTTTCAATTAAAACCTGATGAATTCTGCTAAGCGCAAGTCCGTTTAAAACAATTCTTTCCAAATCAAAAGGATTTACTGCAAGACCGCTTCCTGTTCCCCCCAACGTATAAGCAGGGCGCACTATAACTGGATAATTAATTTGTTCAGCATAATCCAAAGCATCTTTAACACTTGTAACAGCTTTTGAAGGAGGGACTGGCTCTCCAATTTTTATCATTAATTCTCTAAACTTATCCCTATCTTCTCCTGATTGTATTGCTTTTACTGGAGTTCCAAGAACTTTTACCTTGTATTTTTCCAGAATTCCTCTTTCATGCAAT
>JBBIPJ010000006.1:0-7111 GCA_037442905.1 archaeon | reverse complement strand
TTGCCCTCCCATTCCTGACAGAATTCCATCAGGCCGCTCTTTTACAATAATTTTTTCTAAGCTTTCAATTGTTAAGGGCTCAATATAAGTTGAGTCTGCCATGTCCCAGTCTGTCTGGATTGTTGCAGGATTTGAATTTACTAAAACAGTCTGTACATTTTCTTCTTTCAAAGCTTTAAGAGCTTGGCTTCCTGAGTAATCAAATTCAGCTGCCTGTCCAATTATAATAGGTCCAGAGCCGATTATCAGTGCTTTTTTAATATTATCATTTTTAGGCATGCTCCACCTCAACCATTTTCAAAAATTTGTCAAACAAATACTGATTATCCTGCGGCCCTGGCCCGCCCTCTGGATGGTACTGGACAGAAAATATCGGTTTTGTTTTATGAGTTAAACCTTCAATTGAGTTATCATTTAAATTAAATTTTGTTGCTTTGAAATCTGTTCCATGTAAACTATGCGAATCAACAGCATACCCGTGATTCTGCGTTGTTATATGCACGCTGTGTGTTTCAAAATCCCTTACAGGATGATTAACTCCGCGATGCCCGAATTTTAATTTGTATGTTTTCGCTCCAGCTGCCAAAGCTAAAATTTGATGCCCTAAACAAATTCCAAAAACAGGAATATTTGTTTCATTTATTAGTTTGCGCACAGTTTCAATAACATAAGTTGGCTTTGCAGGGTCGCCAGGGCCGTTTGAAATTACAATTCCTTCTGGATTATAAGAGAGAATTTTTTCAAAGGTAGTGCTTGCAGGAACAATTGTTATTTTACAATTCCTTTTTTCCAAACTTCTTAAAATGTTGTACTTAACTCCTGTGTCAATTAAAACAATATTCCTAATTCCCTTTTTATTCCACACCTCTGGCCTTTTTACAGAAACATACGGAAGCAAATCCTCAGAATCCGGATGTGGCCGCACGTTTATTTCCTGTACAACTTTTTCAATATTCGCATTTGAGGAACAGAACATTCCTTTCATAACCCCCTTTGTTCTTATTGTTTGTGTTATTGCTCTTGTGTCAACATCGTACAATCCTGGAATTTTGTACTCTTTTAAAAATTTGTCCAGAGTTTCAAAAGCCTTGAAATGTGAAGGTAGTTCGCATAGCTCAGAAATAACAAATCCACGCACTTGGATACGCGAAGATTCAAAATTTTCCTTGTTAATTGCATAATTTCCAACAAGAGGATAAGCCATTGTTAAAATTTGCCCAGCATAGCTTGGATCAGTAAGGGCCTCCTGATATCCTGTCATGGCTGTGTTGAAAACAACCTCCCCAAAAATATTAGGCTTGAAATCAGGCAAATCCCTTTGGGATTTGCTACTGTCAAGGGCTTCGCCCTTGACAAAACCAAAAGGAACCCCCTCAAAAAAAGCCCCGTTTTCCAGCACCAATAGTGCTTTATTTTTGTTTTTCTGCGCAGGCATACCCCACACTCCGTTGAAAGTTTGTTAAATTCGCGGATTGCTTCGCAATCCGAAGCAACCTGCCTGCTGAAATTAATCAAGCATTAGAATAATTATTTACTAATTTTGGTTTATATAGGTTTCTCTGACTGCCAAGTGCAACTTGGTGGGTAATGCCGCATCACAAATTAATATAGCGGCATCTGACTTTTTTATGAGCGGCTCTAAATGGAATTCCCTTTAAGACTAATTTATTTACCTTTTCTATTGCTTTGCAATTTTTAGCAAGCTCTTTCATTTTTTCTTTATCAGGAGTTATTTTTTCTAAAACAATTTTCATAACTTGCAGAGTTTTTTCTACAATTTCAATTCCCTGCATTAATGTTTTCTTGGTCAACTGCATGTCTTTATTATACCCAGAAGGTAAATTTTTTAAAATAAATAAATTCTCTATTAACAGGGAAAAAATTTCAGCAGTTTTTGCTTTTACAATTTCTAAAACGTCTGGGTTTTTCTTCTGCGGCAGCATAGAGCTTCCAGTAGTAATGGAATCATCTAATTTAATCATACCAAATTCTTTTGTTGAGTAAAGTTGCAAATCAGTTGCCATTTTGTTTAGATGCAACATTAACATAGAAAAGCAAAAGAGCAGACTTGTTTCATTTTCACCGCGCGAACTTATAGTTGCAAGTGCATTTTCAAATGTTTTTGAAAAACCAAGCTTCTTTGTTGTAAAATTCTTATCAATTGGCAGACTTGTTCCTGCTACTGCACCTGCTCCTAATGGACTTACATCAATCCATTTAAGGCAATCTTTTAATTTAATCAAATCATCATTTAATAAAGCAATATAAGCCTCAAACCAATATCCAAAAGTTATAGCCTGTGCTGGCTGCATATGTGTATAAGCCGGCATTTCATAATTTTTGTATTTTTTTGCGCAGTTTTTCATAATTTTCTGTAAGCTTTTTATGTCCTTTTCAATACCCGAAATTTTGTCTTTCATAAAAAGCTGCAAATCTGTCATAACCTGATCATTTCTACTTTTTCCAGCATGAATCTTTTCTCCAATATGGCCAAGCTTCTTAATCAAATAATGCTCAATATTCATATGAACATCTTCTAGCTCTTTTTTCAATTCAAAATCTTTTGGAATCTCATTTAGGGCTTTTTTTATTTTTTTATAGTCTTTCCAAGAAATCAAATTGCATTTTGCCAGCATTTTTGCATGTGCTTTGTTGACTTTTATATCATAAGAAATCAGATTTTTGTCAACTTTCAAATCTTCTCCTGAAATATACTCCAAAATAGCAGGATTCAATCCTTTTTCCTTTTTTGTTTTCCAGAGCTGTTTTTTCATAATTTTATTCTCCCCAATCCTCGCCGGGAGTTTCGGCTATTTTAAATTCTCCGGTAGTTGGATTTAATATTTCCAATTCAACTCCACACTCAGGGCAATCAAATATTTCGCCCTTAATTGTTCCCCCCGGAAGTTTTATTTCCGCTCCGCATTCAATACACTCTGCCAAATTATTCACCTCCATCTTTCAAAAGATTGATGAGCAACGCTTTCTGTGTATGCAATCTGTTCTCAGCCTCTTGCCAAATAACCGAGTGAGGGCCATCTATAATTTCAGAGCTAACCTCATAGCCTCTGTAAGCAGGCAAGCAGTGCATAAATATAAAATTTTTATTCGCATTCCTTACAAGTTCTTTATTTACCTGAAATTTTTCAAATGCCTTTAAGCGAATTTGCTTTTCTTTCTCCTGCCCCATGCTAATCCATGTATCTGTTGCAACCACATCCGCATCTTTCACAGCCTCTTTTGGGTCATTAGTTAGCTTCACCTTTTTGTTGCATTTTAGAGCAACTTCTGCAGGTTCATACCCCTTTGGCGTTGCAATTGCAAGTTCTGAACCTGTTTTGGCACATCCATAAATCAAGCTGTGGCAGACATTATTCCCATCCCCAACCCAAGAGAATTTTAATTTATTCAAATCTCCTTTTTCCTCATAGACTGTAAATAAATCAGCAAGCCCCTGACAGGGATGTTCAAAATCCGATAATGCATTTATAACAGGAATTGATGCATTTTTTGCAAGATCAATCAAAGTATCATACTTATGCACACGTGCAATTATAGCATCTAGATACATTGAAAGAATTTTTGAAGTATCTGCAATACTCTCCCCACGCGAAATTTGCATCTCATTTGGATTTAAATTAACAACCTCTCCCCCCAATTGTTTTATTCCTACATCAAAGCTAACTTTTGTTCTTGTTGACGGCTTTTCAAAGTAAAGTCCTATTGTTTTGCCCTTCAAAACTTTGCCATTATTCTTATTTTTCAGTTCCGCAGCTAGTTTAAAGAGCATTCCAAGCTCTTTTTTTGTAATATCTTTCATAGAAAGGAAATCCTTTGTTTTCATTATTTCTTATTTTTCAAATTAAATAAAACACTCTGCAATCCCCAGAGTTTTATAAACGGCTCAGCATCTTTTTGCTCAAATTTTCCATGTTCCTCATAAGTTGCCAAATCATAGCTGTAAATTGAATTTTCTGATTTTCTTCCAACAACTAGGCAGCTTCCTTTGTAAAGTTTTACAGTTACTTCCCCATCTACGAATTTTTGTGTATAATCAATAAAATTGTCCAGTGCATTTTTCAATGGATCAATCCAGAGCCCAGTATAGGCAAGTTCTGCCCATTTCTGTTCAACCAAGCTTTTAAACTGCAAAACATGCTTAGTTAAAACTAATTTTTCCAAATCCCTGTGCGCAGTAATTAAAATTATTGCAGCCGGGCATTCATAGATTTCATGTGATTTTATTCCAACTAAACGGCTTTCTATATGGTCGATTTTTCCAACCCCATGCCCGCCTCCAATTTCATTTAATTTTTGAATTAATTCAACTGGTTCAACCTTTTCCCCATTAATTGCAGTAGGGATTCCATTTTCAAATCCAATTTTTACATACTCTGGCTTGTCAGGGGCTTTTTCTAAAGGCACGGTCCATTCAAAAACTTCATCTAATGGCTCATTCTCAGGATTTTCCAAAGGTCCGCATTCTACTGAGCGCCCCCAAAGATTCTGGTCAATGCTATATTTTCCGATTTTTTCAGGGATTTCTATCCCATTCTTTTTTGCATATTCAATTGCCTGAGTTCTTGTTAGATTCCATTCTCTAATAGGAGCAATTACTTTTAAATTTGGATTTAAAGCATTTATAGTAACTTCAAATCTAACTTGGTCGTTTCCTTTTCCAGTACAGCCATGTGCAACTGCGCTCGCATTTTCTTTTTCTGCAATCTCAACTAAATTCTTTGCAAGCAAAGGCCTGCCTATTGCTGTGCTCAAAGGATAACTTCCCTCATAAAGAGCATTTGCTTTTAGAGCAGGAAAAATATAATTTTCTACAAATTCTTTTTTTAAGTCAATGCAATAACTTTTCTTAACTCCAAGTTTCTTTGCTTTTTCAGAAATTTTTTCAAAATCAGTTTCTTGCCCTAGATCCCCTGTAAATGTTATAACTTCCAAATTATACTTGTCCTGAAGCAACTTAACTAAAACAGAAGTATCCAATCCCCCAGAATAGGCAAGAACTACTTTTTTGATTTTTTCTTTTTGCTCATCTTTGGCAACCACCTTTTTCATTTTTCATAATTCTATATATAATCTAAAAACTTGTATATGAAAAATTTGTATGAAATCGAACAAAAATTAATTAAAATTGTTTATTTTTCTGTTTTTGAAGACAAAACTATATAATTAAATCAAATTTACTTATTTGCATGGCAAAATCACTAGCACAAGTTACAAGAGAATTAATCGAGCAGAAGCCTTACTTTAAATATGTATTAGAAAAAGATATTGTAAACCACTCTGCCCTAGCCCAGCAAATAAAAAACGAAATTGAAAAACAATTAGGCAGAAAAGTTTCAATTGATGCAATAGCAGTTTCAATCAGAAGATATTCTGAAACCCTGCAAAAAACTGCAAGCGAAAATGAAAAGAAACTTTTAAAATTGCTTTCAAAGGCAAAAATTAATTTAAAAAATGATATTGCAGACATTACATTTAAAAAAGATTTTGAAGATTTGAGAAATGTGAAGCCACTGCACTTAATCAGGGGAATAAATGCAACTGAGGTAATTTTGGAGCAGGATGATTTGGAAAAAATTAATAAAAAAGAGGCAATTGAAGTGCGCGAAAATTTAGTGGAGCTTACAATAATAACCCCGCCGGAAGTTGAAAATATACCTGGCTGGGTTCAATATATAACGGGACTTTTGGCTGAGAATAATATAAACCTGGTTGAAGTTGTTTCCTGCTATACAGACACAATTCTAATTCTAGAAGAAAAAGATGCCTTAAAAGCCTATGAAATTTTGCGTGCAAAAATAAAATAGCACTATAAATTAACTTTTAACAAAACTATTAATATTCTTTTACTCCATCACATTTTACTATGCAATCCATTGTACTTGCTGCAGGCGAAGGCACTCGAATGCTTCCTTTAACCAGCACCAGGCCAAAGCCTATGCTTCCCATTGCAAACAAACCAATTTTGGAGCATATTGTTAATGCTTTAAAAAAAGCTGGCATAAAAGAAGCAGTTGTCGTTCAAGACCCCTCAAAATTTATTGAAAAATATTTTAAAGATGGAAAAGAATTTGGAATAAAATTAAAATATGTTGTCCAAGCGCAAAAGCTTGGGACAGCACATGCTATTTCTCTGTGCGAATCTTATATTAAAGATGATAATTTTCTTGTTATAAATGGAGATAATTTTGTGCGCGTAGAGGTTTTAACAGATCTAATAAGAAAATACAGAGGAGATGCAACAGTTACTCTTCTTGAAGTTCCGGACAAAGAATTGATGGGAACTCTAAGTACAGTTAAACTTGATAAAGATAGAGTTGTTCGCATAATTGAAAAGCCAACCCCTGAGCAGATTCTTTCTCCCTATGCTTCTATAGGGACTTATGTCTTTTCACAATACCTTTTTGATGCAATTAGAAAAATAAAAAAATCTCCTCGAGGAGAATTTGAACTTCCAACAGCAATGCAACTCATGCTGAGCGAAAGAAAAAAAATGCACTATGTAAAAACACAATATTGGCAGCACATCTCATATCCCTGGGATTTGTTAACTGCAAATAAAATGTTTCTGGATGAAACAAAAGCAAAAGTAAAAAGTGCTGAAATAGAAAAAAACGTAACTATCAAAGGAAAACTTTTGCTTGGAAAAAATTCAGTAATAAAAAGCGGAACATATATTGAAGGTTCTGTTATGATTGGAGATAACTGCACAATCGGGCCTAACTGTTTCTTGCGAAGTTATGTTTGTCTTGGTGATAATGTCCGAGTTGGGAATGGAGTTGAGATTAAAAATTCAATAATTATGGATAACACACACGTGCCTCACTTAAGCTATGTTGGGGATTCAATAATTGGGCAGAATGTAAATTTTGGAGCAGGAGCAATTTTAACAAACTTCAGATTGGACGGAGGAAATATAAAAGTTATGATAAAGGACAAATTAGTTGATTCGGGGTTAAGAAAATTGGGAGCAATTGTAGGAGATAATGTAAAATTCGGAAGCAATGTTGTGGTCAATCCTGGGAAAAAAATCGGGGCAAACTCATTTATCTGGCCAGGAAGGGTTATAACAGAGGATATCCCAGATAATTCT
>JBBIPJ010000005.1:5638-15317 GCA_037442905.1 archaeon | reverse complement strand
TTTTTTAACAAAGAAAAAGAGTTGGGAGTGGTAAATAACTGGTTTGTGGTTAGCGGTTTGTAGTTTGTAGTACGCACCACGCAAAACGCACCACCCACCACTAGCCACTTACTACAAACTATCTAGCTTAATTTATTTTTTAGCAATTAAATCTTTCTACAAACTGCTAGCTGCCAGCCGCAAGCCGCAAGCGGTTATTTCTTAGCAATATTTTTCGCAAGCTCAATCACTTTCGGCGCAGGATTTATTCCAGTATATTTAACCAATCCCTCAAACCCAGGAGTAATATTTGCTTCTAAAATCATCGGCCCTCTTTTATCTTCAATAATATCAACGCCAACAATTTTTGTTTCCAAAACTTCTGCAGTTTTCAGAGCCATTTCCTCTTTTTCAGAATCTAAATTTACCTTGTATCCGCGTCCGCCAACAGCGATATTCGCTTTCCACATTCCCTTCCTGCCTTTTCTTTTCATTGCACCAACAATTTCATCCCCAACAACAAATGCCCTGTAATCAACTCCAGGCGAGTTAACAAACTCCTGCGCGAAAATTAACTGATCAAGAGCTTTCAATGTTCCTGTTAATCCCTCTGCCTCTACAAAATTCTCAGCCATCATTATTCCTTTTCCACTGCTTGATTCCAAAAGTTTAATCACAACTGGCATTCTTATTTTGTTGATTTCCAAAAGTGCCAAATCCTGGGAATATGTTAAAAAAGTATCTGGAACTGGCAATCCTGCCTTTGCAACTTCCTGAAGAGTTGCAAATTTATTTCTTGTTTTCCAAACAGCTAAAGCTCCTGCAGTCAATGGAATTCCCATTCCTTCCATGTGCTGGAGTAAATGTAAAATATATGGGAAACATCTCCTGTTTCCTCCATGAATAGAAGAAGAAAAGGTTTCTAAATCTAATTCTGTATGTACAACTCTAAATTTTCCATTCCTTAATTCAAGTTTTGTGTCAAATGGGTCAATCGGACAGAGTCTGATTCTTTGCTTTCGCGCTGCTTTCAAAAACTGCTGCATTCTCCAGGAATCTGGATTTGAGCTTAATATGCCAATACGCATTTCTCCCACCAATAAACTTCTGAATAAATTAAATTATATAATTACACTGTTTTTGCTGCTTACCAGTCAAAATCATCCATTTCAGCCGTCTTCGTCTATGCGAGGTATAATCGGCTGGCGCTTATTAGGCTGCATTCGCTGTTAAATTTGCCAAGCGAAGCAGCCTTAATTTCTGCTTTTATTTATGCCAGCCTTGACTGTTTTAATAGAATTTGCCTCCCTTATAAATATTGCTATTTATTTAAAAAGTTCCCCAAAATCAGTCCCTTTTCTTTTTTGTTTAAAGCGCTCGTTTAATGCATGCGTTACTAGTGGAAGAGCGATTGTCGCGTCGCAGTAGCACTGCACATAGTGCCCCCTTGCATCAATTTTTCCCCAACTCACCGCTTCCTCAAATGTGCAACCGCTCAATCCGCCCCATTGAGGGGAATCAGTTGTTATTTGAATTGCATATTTATGTGGGTAGTAATGCTCTCCTGTTGCTTCGTGAAGTGAATAAACTTTCCTGTTCGGAAGTTTTAAATCTCTATACTGGAGAGGTGAAGAAACTGTGAGCAACTGAATAAAATCTTTTGGAACTCCGCCTCCAATATAAATTGCTCCAGTCTGCTTTATTTCATTAGCCAATCCCATAAATTCCATGAAATCTTTTGCAGTATCAAGCGATAAATTAAATCCCCTCTCCTTTGCGACAAGGGCAGCATCCCCATAAGGACTATCTGTA
Source organism: archaeon (assembly GCA_037442905.1). Lineage (GTDB taxonomy): Archaea > Undinarchaeota > Undinarchaeia > Undinarchaeales > Naiadarchaeaceae > Naiadarchaeum. The sequence continues at coordinate 13,526 of JBBIPJ010000005.1, read as the reverse complement.
ATTGCAGGACAATAAATTGGAACTTTATTTTCCGCAGCAGTTGCAACAATACTATTAATTTTTTTCTTAGCAAGCCACTTTCCACATAAATAAAGAAATTCCCTTGTTGTGTAAGGATAGCTGTCCTTTAAGCCAACGATAAAATCCGCAAGCATTTCTATCATTTCCAAATATTCTTTTTCGCTTCCATAGACATCGTAGTACCTGTTGTAATCACTTTCAAGCAATTTTTTGTCATCAGCCCTGTGGTCTCCCATATAATAACCATATCCCATTGCATCAACAATATCCTCAGAAATATTTGCTCCTGTTGGAACAAGAATATCGATAAATCTTTTTTCAATTGTCCAGTTTATAATTTTCCATTGCCCTGTTGTGCTGAGGCTGCCTGCGTATCCCATTAAAATTGTTAAATCCTTTTCTTTAAGCATTTCCTCCCAGACATCAACAACCTCTCCTAATTTTCTTCCCTGAAATCCTGTAAGGGACATTTCAGACAAAAGCTGAGAAATAGTTTTAGGATTGTGTACTTCAATTGACTTTACTTTTTTCCTGAAAGAAATTTCTTTCATTATTTTTTTGTTTTTGTTCTCTCACAACTAATTTTGCATACAAATGTTTAGTATTTAAATGTTTTGGAAAATTATTTGAAAATAAATTTGTCCAATAAAAATTTCGTAACGCGCGGGAACATTCCAGCAATTTTTCTTTTGCTGAAAAATTTTTTGTCAAGGCTGTTCAAAATTTCTGTTTCTTTACTTGCTTTTCTGGTAATCCAGTCTTTGGCTATAATTCCAGCCAAAAAAGCAAATAGCAAACCTGGGCCAGCAGCGTAAATTTGTTTTAGGTTTGTCCCCTTAACACTTCCAATTATTGGAAGCTCATCAAATCCCATTGTTACTAAATCGCCATCCCAAAAATATTCAAAAGGCTCTTGCAATCTTTGTAAAGGCGGAAAATATCTAAGCATTGCTCCGCACAGCAATCTATAGCTCTCTTCTACTTTCTTCTGGCTTTTTGTAAAGGTATCTATGCCTCCAAATAAAAGCCGTTTTCCAATCATTCGGAAATATGTGTACTTTGGCGGTGGCACAGAGTCCCACATCATCAAACCCTCTTGCATGCTTCTGTCCCCTAATTCCCGCAAAATTTCATCAGGAAGCTGGGGAGTTGCAGCTAAAAAAGTATAAGATATTTCAGCTTTTTTCAAATCAACAAAATCCTTTATATTTGTCCAGCAACTATAAACAACAATATCTGCAATTATCTCTCCTTTCTCCGTGCGCACAATGTTTTTGCCATTCCTGTATTTTACTTTTAAAACTCTACTGAGCTCGAATATATTTACTCCCATATTGCTGCAAACTTTTGCGAATCCCAAAAGAAAGAGCATGGGGTTTATGCAAAACTCGTTTTGGTTATAAATTCCCCCATAAAAACTTTCGGTTGTTTTTAAAATTTTTCCCAGCTGCTCTCTTGTTAATAATTCAGTTTTATACCCGAATTGTTTTCTTAGCTCCGCTTCTTTTCTGAAATATTTGTGCAATCTTTTGCTGCTATCTGTTTGCAGATAAAGGCTGCCAGTATTTTTTAAATCGCAGCTTATTCCATGCCTATCGATTAGTTCTACAAGCATCCTGGCTAAGCGAGTTTTTAATTTCCAAAAATTTTCCCCGCCCTTTCTACCGAATTCATGAATAACATCAATTATATCAGCTTCCGTGGAAGGGGCTAAAAACCCTCCAGATATTCCTGTTGCACCGCTTCCTATTACTCCAGCCTCCAAAACAACTATCTTTTTATCTTTATATTCGTCTGTACTTTTCAACTGATATGCTGCAGAAAGTCCTGTAAGCCCGCCCCCAATAATCACAACATCAGCATAATTTAACTTGCTCGAATCAAATGTTGGAAATCTCTGTTTTAAAGTTCCTTCCCACCAAAGAGGGCGTTTTTTCATTTGTAGATTATTAGTGTCAGTTGCTATTTATTAACCTTTCAAAACTTTTTCCGCTTTTCTCGGAATTTTTTCTTGAAATTGTAAATTTTTTCCCTTCTGTTCTTTTAATTTTGTCCATTCCAAGAAAACACCAATTTTTTCCATTAAAGCGCACTCCGATATAAGGAATTGCACCGAATTTTTCTGAAAAACTTTTTAATTTTCCAATTTCCTCAGAATCAAGATAAACATTTGTTTTTTTAGTTGATTTGCAGGAAATTGCAAAAGTTTTCTTCCCATTTGAAGCAATTACATCAACGCTCGGCAGCCTTGAAATTCCGCTTCCTGCAGCGCGCATTGCAGCATATCCATTATCCCAGAACATCTCTATTAACTCGCGTTCTGCCTTTGCTCCTTTTGCGTATTGGGCCATCAGTAAATCTTATAAATTTTTACTTCCTATAACTAATTATAATTTTGCTTTCCAGGAGAAAGATGGACGAAAAATCTGAAAAAAAGAAAAGAGCAAGAAAAGGCGCATGGTGGCGAAAGTATACAAAAGAATTTTTGGATGAGCCTCAACCAATTCCGCTAGAGCAGCCCATAGCACACCGCCCATTACCTAAAACTGAAAAGAAAATTATTTTTCCAAGATTTACTTTTAAAGACCCTTTTTCCGAAATTGAGCGAGTGCAGAGAGAAATGGACCGCATATTTAAAGACACTTTCAGGCGCAGTTTTTTTGGCTTTCCAACTTTTCCGCGCATAGTTAAATTAAACGAAGGCATTTTCAGAAAATCAATGGTTGAAGTTAAGGATTTGGGAAAGCAAATTGCTGTGAGAGCTGAGATGCCAGGAGTGAAAAAAGAAGATATAAAAGTTCGCATTGAGGGAAGAAATTTAATTCTGGACGCGCGCGCACAAAAAAAGCAGGAGAAAAAAGAAGAAACAGTTCAGAGTTTCAGCCAAAGATTTGTTGGATTCAGAAATGTTATTCGCTTGCCAACAGAGGTAAATAGAAAAACAGCGCGCGCAAAATATGAGAATGGGATTTTAACAGTTATTCTTGAAAAGAAAGAAAGTCCAGAAAACGGTGATATCACAATAGAATAAATCTATTTATAACAATCTGATTATCTAATTTTTGCATTGCCTCGATAGCTCAGCCTGGTAGTCTTGTGCCAGTAATCTGTGCAAGCCAGAAAGCGCATCCTTGGTAAGGATGAGGTCGCGTGTTCAATTCACGCTCGAGGCTCCATTTAAAATTGGTGAGCCCATTCAACTATCCAATTATAAGTTCTTCAAGAAAGGTATACGACAAGTATTACGAGGCGGCACTCGCGAAATTTTATTCTATGAGCAGGGTTGCTCCCCTGATTGACAAAACAGAGATTGAAGGCTCCACTCCGCCAAGTGTTTTTGTAGGAAGATTTGGATACCCAAAAGTTTTTGTTGGCCCGCTAGTTCCCCCCTACAGAGGGGACACTTCACTTCTGGATACTCCTGAAAGTTGGTTCGGGGTTCCAATTGAAAAAATAATTGATTTCCGATTTTCGTTAGTAAGAGGAAAATATTTAACAGATATAAAAAATTTTAGTGGAAAAATTGTTGAGCGCACAAGGGAAATTGCGCTTGCGAAAAATCCTGCTGATATTGAAACTTTTTTTTCAAAGAAGCCAAAATTGGCAACAATAAAAGACGAAAATACGCAGCCTTTTGGTCCAAGCGCTCCATTAATTGATGTTGAGAGCGGAAACATAAAATATGAGCCAAAAATTGAAAAGGCTTTTTATGATACTGATTTGAAAGCAAGGGATGCTGTTTTAAATTTGTATGAGCGCGGAGTTTTTGTTTCCCAGATTCAAAAATCTTTTTCAGTTGGGGCTTTTGGATTGGGGAAAAACAGGAAATTTGTTCCGACAAGATGGAGTATAACTGCAGTTGATGATACAATTGGAAAACAACTGGTTGAGCAGGCAAAAGAATTTCCAATAATAAATGAATTCAGGATTTATGAAATAAATAGTTTGGACAACAGATGGATAATTCTAATGATTCCGCGCGAATTTTGCTATGAATTAATTGAAGCATGGTATCCAAACACTCTCTGGAATTTGACTTCTCAAACTGTAATCTTCTCTGACTATGAATTTTTTGGTGGAAGAACAACTTACGCAGATATCGGAGGCTGCTATTACTCAGCAAGATTAGCAGTTGGGGAATTATTAAACCGCGAAAGAAAACAGGCAGGAGCTGTAATTATGAGAGAAACCCATCCTGGGTATTTAGTTCCCGTAGGAGTCTGGAATGTTCGCGAATCTGTTCGCGCGGCTCTCAAAACAAAACCGCAAAAATTTGCGACTCTGCAGGATTCGTTGAATTACATAAGAACGAAATTTGATATTCCAATTGATATTTGGATTAAAAATTCCGCTGTCTTGAAAGATTTAATATATCAGAGAAGACTTACTGATTTTGTTCGGGCATGAAGATTAGAGTTGGTGGGAAAATAAAAAATTACAGAACAGTTTGGTTTGAAAATCGTAGCGTGAAGCTTATAGACCAGACTAAACTGCCTTTTAAATTTTCAATTTATTCTGCAAAAAATCACAAACAAACAAGGGAAGCAATAAGAAATATGATTGTGCGAGGCGCGCCTGCGATTGGCGCAACAGCAGCTTTCGCAACTGCGCAGGCAGCTCTTGAATTTAAGGGAAAAAATATTAAAAAAATGGCTAGCAGCTTGCGGCTTGCAGCTCGCTTTATAAAAAGCGCGCGCCCCACTGCAATTGATTTAGCGCATGCTGTTGACAGAGTTTTAAAAATAACAAACAAAGCGAAAAATGTTCGTGAGGCAAAAATTGTAGCTGCTTTTCAGGCAAACTTAATTTCAAGGGAATACATAAAAGTCTGCGAAAGAATCGGGAAAAATGGGGAGCATCTTATTAAAAATAAAGATAGCATTTTAACACACTGCAACGCAGGCGCGCTTGCAACTGTTGATATTGGGACAGCACTTGCACCAATAAGATTTGCGCATGATAATGGAAAGAAAATTTTTGTTTATGTTGATGAAACAAGGCCAAGATTGCAGGGAAGCAAATTAACTGCCTGGGAATTGGCGCAGGAAAAAATTCCGCATGCGGTAATTGCAGATAATGCTGCTGGCTATTTTATGCAACACGGAGAAATTGATTTATGCATTGTAGGCGCGGATAGAATTGCTGCAAATGGAGACACTGCAAACAAAATCGGTACTTACGAAAAAGCAGTTTTGGCAAAAGAAAACGGCATTCCATTTTATATTGCAACTCCTTTAACAACTTTTGATTTTAAGACAAAAAACGGAAAGCAGATTCCAATTGAGTTTCGCGCAGATAGTGAAGTTCTCTTCGCTACTGATGGAAATTCTAAAGTCCCAATCTCAAATTTAAGCTCAAAAGTAAAAAATCCAGGGTTTGATGTTACTCCTGCTAAATATATTACGGGTTACATAACAGAATTTGGAATTTTTTCTGCAAAAAATCTGAAAAAACTAAGGCTTCAAGCGTCAAGCCTCTAGCCATATTTATTTCAAAAAAACATTTATATACTACTTTTTGTTAGCACGCATTAAGGTGAAACGCGATCCTTTCAGCGCAGGAGCGAGGGGGAGTTTGAGCAGGGACGAGGCAATAGAAGCCATCAACAGCAGCGAAATATTTTCTGCGAATGAGAAAGAACTTCTTTTTAAAATGTTGAATGAAAATATGATAGAATTGTTTAGAAATTTAGATAACCCAAAGGAAGTCCGAATTGCGCTCACAAAGCGCGCTATAAATCTTTTGCTTGCTTCGAACTTCCTCTAGGCGACTTCCAATTCTGCCTGGAACATCGGATGGATTTTTTCCTTTGTTATTGCTTGCAGTTCCATTGATTTTATTCTCTTTATCTGTTCACGTTTTCCATTTTTCAGCCATTCAACGCGCTTCATGAATTTTTGTATCAATGTGTTTAATACTTCTGATGGTTCTTCGCATTTGTAAATGCGCGGCTTGCTCACTGTGCATTCAATCAAGCCTTTATCCCTGAGCGTGTTCATCACTTGGTAGATTTTTGTTTGAGGAATTCCGCTGAACTTGCAGATATCCTCTGCGCCCAGTTCTCTTTTTGCAAAGAGAACAATCAGCGCTCTTGACTGATATTCTGTCAGGCCAAGATTTTGGAGGTACTCAACATGTTCTTTCATTTGAATCACCTCATTTTTGCTTGATTTATATTTCAAAATGAGGGTAGCAAAATCTGAAGTTCTTAACAGGAGATTTTGCCTGACCTCTAAGCTTATCAGCGGTTGGAAAATTACTTAAATATTAACTGGAAAATCCATAAGTTTTAAAGTTTTCAGATTCTTTCATTTCAGCAAAAAAGGCTATTTTGAGCTTTTTTCTTGAAAATAAGCCTTTTTAAGCCGATTTAAAAGAGGAAATCATTAAATAATATTCAACTTTATTCACAAAATGCTATGAGGCGAAGCGCTGGAATTATTTTCGGAATTATTATAATAATTATATTATTCTCAAATATTTCTGCACAGGGCGAATCCCAGAATGCAAAAGCAGAAAAAATTTTTCTAAAATCAAGGCAATTTGTTCCAACAGAAAAATTTTCTTCACAGGTGCAGAATGAAATTTCTTTAATTGCGCAGCAAAAAGGAAAAGCGCATGTTTTAATTCAATTGGACAAAATTCCAAGCGAAGAAGAGAGAAAACAATTGGCTGAAGAAGGAATTTTTTTATTGAATTATATTCCAGACAAAGCATGGCTTGCTTCTGTTGAAAATTTTAATTCAGCTGCGCAGCGCGCTGATGTTACTTTTTTAGATTCACTGAGTGCTCAGGATAAAATCGATTCAGATTTGCAAAGAGGAATTCCGAATTATGCAAAAAATTCAGATGGAACTGCAAATTTTTCTGTTATGTTTTTTGATGATAGTAAAAACGAGATTGAAAATTTGCTAGCAAATTATAATGCAACTTTTATTCCTCCTTTTAGGGGAGATATATGGACAGTTGTTTTGTCTGAAAACAAGTTGAATGATTTTGCAGCAGAGGACATTGTTTATTGGGTTGAGGCGAGACCAGCCCCTCTCTCTGAGCTGAATAACGCATCAAGAGCTGGAGCAGGAGTCAACACAGTTCAAACCTCTCCCTATAATTTAAATGGAAGCGGAGTTACACTTGCTGAATGGGACTCTGGTTATGGAAGTCATGTTGACTTCAATTCAAGAAAAACGCAGGGAGATCAGGGTGGTTCAACAACGCAGCACTCAACACATGTTGCAGGCACTATGTTAGGAGATGGAGCTAATAGCATAAATCAGAGCGGCTCAGCAGCTCAGTGGAGAGGAATGGCAACAAATGCAACATACTTAACTTACGAGTGGCCTAATTCTACAAACGAGCTTTATAATGAATCAAATCTTTCTGTTGTGAGCGAAGCAGTCTTAAGCCAAAATTCTTGGGGATATAATACCGTTGGGAACTGTGGCTTGGAAGGGAAATATGATAGTTTTACACAAGCTTATGATAATATAATTTATGGAAACACTAGCGTTATTGCTGACGGGAAAGAGCTAATAGTTGTTTTTGCAGCAGGCAATGAGCGCAGCAATAATACTGGTTGCATTGGAACTTCGGGAGGTGCAGATAATGATGGATACATGAGTGTCCCCGGGCCTGGTGCAACGGCAAAAAATGTTATCACAGTTGGAGCAATAAGCAATTATTTCTGGCCAGACCCGGAAGTGTGGCCGCAGAATTTATACTTTACAAGCTGGGGTCCGACTAGAGATGGTCGTTTAAAACCCGAGATTGTTGCTCATGGGGATGGGGTAACGAGCACGGATTCAACAAGTAATCAATATACTACATTATCAGGAACTTCAATGGCAGCCCCTGGAGTTTCAGGAAC
>JBBIPJ010000005.1:5005-5614 GCA_037442905.1 archaeon | reverse complement strand
ACATAGCAATCAATCTTTCAAGCCGGCAACTGCAAAAATAATTTTAGTCCAGACAGCGCGCGATTTGAATAACACAGGCCCAGACTTCCCAACAGGATATGGTTTAATAAATGCAACAAAAGCAATTGATTTAATTCTGCGCGATAATTCAACAAACGCGACAGATGTCATTGTTGAAAATAATGTTACAAATGGTGCAAATCGTACTTATCATGTTAGATATCCCGAAGGCCAGACTGAATTTAGAGTTACGCTCGCATGGGACGATCCACCCGGGAGTGTAGCAGCAGCAAAAGAGGTTGTAAATGAATTGGATTTAGTTGTTATTGCCCCAAACGGAACTAGAATGTTTCCCTGGACACTAAGCAATGCAACTCGCACTCTCAACGCAAGCAGAAATCAGACAAACACTGTCGATAATTTAGAACAAGTTTTAATAAACGATTCTGTGCCTGCAGGAATTTGGACAGTTGCAGTGAATGCCAGCGTTGCTGTTGGCGCGCGGCAGAACTTTTCCTTAGTTGCAAACAGTGCTATGTTTTTAGATAACATAACCTGGAACACAACTCTGATTGAAATCAATGCAACTCAAGGTGGGAGCGCAACCAG
>JBBIPJ010000005.1:0-4983 GCA_037442905.1 archaeon | reverse complement strand
CAAAATAATAATTCAAATGTTTCAGAAATTTCAGGAAACGGAACTGCAATCATAAGTGAAAACGCAACAACTCTTGGAAATTTAATAGCAAACAACACGCCGCAAGTAACATTTACTTGCGCCCCCCCTGGTGTAGCAGTTGGAATTTATGAGGCACTCTATTTTGCAAATTCTAGCAACAATACACAAGGAGGAACAAATCTAACTGTGAAGTGCAAGGTTAACCAATCGCCTTCTCCTATCGTGTACATAATGAACCCATCTGCAAACAACACTTCAACAAATGACAATACCCCAACAATAACATTTAATTTTACAGATGAAGACAATGCAACAGGAAATGCTGTTCTCTACTTTAATTCAACCGCAAGGGCAAATAATGAAAGCGCGCGAAACAACACTCCAACAAATTTAACTGCAACAGCACTTTCTGACGGAATTTACAATTTCTGGGTAAATGTTTCAGACAATGTAACAAATGTCAGCAGTGCAATAAATCAAATAATAGTTGATACAACAAATCCTGGAGCGGTTTCAGGAGTTACTTTTTCTGCGCGCGATGCAGGCTGGATAAATGTTACTTGGACTCTGCCAACAGATACCTCTGGAATAAATCATACAGAAGTCTGGAGAAATGATGTTTTCCAAACAAATGTTTCTGCTCCAACCAATTATACAAATCAAACCGGATTAACTGCAAGCACTTCTTACACATTTCAATTGCGCGCTGTTGACAATGCAGGAAATATTGGAGACTGGACAAATACCTCTTTAAGTACAACCGCTGATACAAGCAATCCTACCCCAAGTTTGAATTCTCCAAGTGCTGGAGCAAGCACAACCTCTCCTGTAACTTTTAATTGCTCTGCAACTGATAATTATGCTTTGAGCAATATTTCCCTCTGGGCAGATTTCACAGGGAACTGGAGCCTGAATGAGACAAAAAATATCAGCGGAACTGAAAACTCAACAACATTTTCAAAAACTCTGGCAACAGGAAATTACATCTGGAACTGCATGGCAAATGATACTTCTGCGAATTCTGCTTTTGCAACTAACAGAACGCTTACAATTACTGCAGGCGGCGGAATAAGTACGAGCAGCAGTGGCGGTGGAGGCGGCGGCGGAGGGGGAGGTGGCGGAGGAACCCCGCTTCCAAGCGAAACACAAACAATTGGAAGTGTGAACGAGAATGAAGTAGTGGTTAAAAATTTTGAAAAAACAGAGCAGCATTACATAGAACAGATTAAATTTGAGACCGCAGATGAATTGAAAAATGCGATTATAAAAATAACCCGTTTTTTTTCGCGGCCTGCTGCAACTCCTGACCCTGTTGACCCTGTTTTTGGTTATCTAAATATAGAATTAATTAATTTCAAACCATCTCAGATAAAAAATGCTGAAATTAAATTCCGGCTTAATAAATCTTGGATAAGTGCGAACAAAATTTCGCCTTCAAATGTTATTCTCAAAGAATTTAAACAAAACTGGACAAACCTTCCAACAAAAAAAGTTGGGGAAACTGCTAACGAAAATATTTACAATGCACAAAATGCGAGCTTTTCTTATTTTGCAATTGCAGGAAGCCTTACTGAAATTTCAAAGGAAGCTGTTGCCATTGTTGCAACTGAGGTTCCAGAGGAACAAATTGCTGGCAATGTTTCAAAAGAAGCCGGAAAAGCTAAGGAATTAATAATTCCAACCTATATTGTTGTTGCAATAATTGTAGCTGTTGCTGGTTTGATAATGTACTTGCGCTTTGGAAAAAAGCGCGAAAAGCCCTGATTTATTATCTATATGGATAATAAATTGCGAAATTTTTCCCATAAAAAAATTTTTAATTTTTGCCGCATATTGATTTTGAATTATTATCCATATGGATAAAAAATCGCCCCAAAAAAATTAAAAAAACTCTAATTTTTGCACTGATAAAAACATTTATAAACCATTCTTTTATATGCGAACGCAGTTCTGGTGGCGCGAATGGACAAAAAATTTCTGCTCATTGTAATCTTTGCTGCGATTTTTCTCTCTCTTAGCGCTTTTGGGGCACGTGCAGAAGCAGGTAACTGCACAAATTCCACTTCAGGCACAGCAGGTAACTATTCCGATGTGACTGGCGGAAATTGGCGCATAACAGGAAATGTTGTTTGTCAGAATTTTAGATCGCTAAATGTTTCTGGAAATATAACAGTTGCAAGTGGTGCAACTCTAAAGTTTAGCAACATTAACTTAACATTTAATACAAGTGCCTTTAATATAACCTACTTAACTGTCGAAACAGGAGGAACTTTTATTGCGGAAAACAATACAACAATAACTGCTAATATAACCAGTGGCGCACCTCAATTTTTTGGCTTTAGAATAATTTTCCAGTCTGGCAGCGCAATTCAATTAAACAACACTTCAATTTTCTTTTTAGGAAATAGCTCTGCTGATGTCGGTATGAGCATTTTGACTAATAACATAAGCATGAGAAATATCCTAATTAGCGATGCAAGGGGTTTCGCAATTAATGTCTCCTCCACTGATAGTCCAATCGCAGGCACTCCATTCCTCGAAAACAGCACAATAAGAAATGTTCAAGGTGGAATAAGACTTGAGGGTGCAACGGGTGGCATTTGGATAAACGGCACAAATATAACAAACATAACAACCTTTGCTGCAATAAACGCGACTAACTCGATTCTAAATATAACAAATGTAACAATTGCGCGCGTTAACACAACTGCAGTTTTCCTCCACAACACAAATGCAACAATTCGAACGGATAACATAACAAACAGCACGAGTGGTATTTTTGTAAATCTCTCAAACCCCACAATTGAGCGCACCAATATAACAAACATAAATAATGCCACAAACTCATTTGCAATAAATATTTCTTACTCCAGCAGCGCTTCTATAAATAACATAACAAACATTTCAGGTGCAATCTTTGGAATTGTTTTTTACAATGCTAACTTGACTCTTGGTGACATAAGAATAGAAAATACGACTTATGGAGTATTGCCGCAGAATGGCTCAATTATTACTATTTTCAACTCCAACATAACCCAGACACCTGCTGGCAGTGGATGGGAAAATGCAAGTACAATTTACCTCAATGAAACTTCTAAATTAATAAATATTACATTAATCAACACTTCTTATGATAATATTACTGTTGGCGGCAACGCGAGCATTAGTGGTTCTTTGAATTCCTCTGCGACTATTAAATGGTACATTGATGTTTATACAGCAGTAAACTCTACAAATTACCCCGTAAGCTATGCAACCGTTACAGCAAACAATACAACAACTTGGTTTACAAAAATTACAAATGTTAATGGAACTTTTGAGCGTCTTAATCTAACCGAGGCAATAATTTATAGCACTAATACAAACAATTCCCGAATAACTGTTAACTATTCCAATTATACTTTCAACGCAATCAAGGGAACCTCTTCCGGAATTAACAGTACAGAGATTGTATCAAACAAAATTGGCGGCAGTAATGTAACGATACAGCTCAACAATATGATTGTACTAACTGGCCTTGTAAATGGTTCTGGAAATGCATCTTGGAATCCAAGCGGTGCAGTTGGTTATTTTGTTCAAGATGCTGTCTTAACTTTTAACAGCACATTTAATGCAACAACAAACGGAGTTGGCAATTATTCTGTGGCTTTGCCAAATGGTTCTTACAATGTTTCGATGACAGCAACCAACTATACAAATTCCTCAACTCAGATAATCACCCTTAATTTCTCTGTTTCAACAGCAAACTTTACAATGCTTCCCAATATAATCTTGATAGGGAGATATACGTGGGGTAGTTTCCCTGCCAACTATACATTCATGCAAAGTGCAGCAGGAGGCAATCAGAATGTAACCGAAGGTGCTCTCTACAGAATTTCAGGAAATGCTACCTATGCACATAATAATAAATCCGTAAACGGGACTTTGTATTACTACGGAACTGACTCAAGGGGTGAGACTACAATAACCCAGTCAGCTATTGTATTCTCAAATTCATCTGATAATGGAAATTTCAGCCAACCAAGGAACGCCCCAACACTTTCTTTAACTTCCGATCATAACTTTACATTTACCATTTGGCTTAACGATTCCTATGGAAGCAATGGAACTGCAAGTGATTGGCTAATTGTTTATGGCGGTGACAGAGTGGCAAATGCATCCTCAGGGGATTCAGGCGGAGGTGGCGGAGAAGGAGCAGGCAACTACCAGCTCACAATAACAGAGTATGATAGAAAGATAACAATGTCCCAGGGCGAATCAAAAGTCGTGAAAGTTTCTGTTAAAAATACAGGCTTGCGCGCATTGGAGGATGTTGGCTTGACTCTGAATGGAATTACTGCAAGCTGGTATAAGGTAAATGTTTCAACAACAGGGCTTGCAACAGAAGATCTCTCAAGCGGTGAAACTGTTATCTACAATGTCCGCATAACAATCCCAAGCGGTGCTACTCCGAAAAATTATGCAGGAACATGGCGCGCAAAAGACAAAGATTCTTTAGCAATAGCTGAGCGCGCAATGAATCTCACAGTTACCCAGGTATGGACAACTGCAACAATCGCTGCCCTGAACAACAGCTTAACATCCCTTGAAAAAATATACGCTGATTTGCAGAAAAACTTTACAGCAATTAAAGGTTCTGTTGCAAATGTTTCCCAGTTTGAAACCCGTTTGAAATCAATAAATGATACTATAAAGCAAGCAAGGGCGAGCTTTGATGCAGGCGAATATGATGCTGCAAAAACAAGCGCAGATCAGGCCTCTGCTGATATTTCACAATTTGTTGCTGATGTTGAAGCTGTGCGCGGAAAAGGAGTAGGTGCTGTAATTTCAGCCGCATTTACAAGCCCGATTGGCATAGCAATTATAATCGGAGTGATAGCAGCAGCCTCTCTTGGAGGCTTTTTCATATGGTGGCAATTCTTTAGAATTATTTCAATAGGAGAAGTGAAGAGAGCTCCTGCA
>JBBIPJ010000004.1:0-15797 GCA_037442905.1 archaeon | reverse complement strand
CACAACTGGTTTCTGAAATCCAGAAATGCAAATTCATAATCATAACAGTTGGCACTCCGACAGATTCAGATGGAAATCCTATTTTGGACCAGGTTGAATCTGCTGCAAAAACAATTGGAGAAAATTTACAGAAGGGGCAGATTGTAATTTTAAAAAGCACCGCTCCGCCCTTAACAACAGAGGAATTTGTTGCACCGCTTTTGGAAAAAATTTCAGGGTTAAAAGTTGGGGTGGATTTTGGAATTGCTTTTGTCCCTGAGAGAACGATTGAGGGGCAGGCAATGAGAGAATTAAAAACCTTGACAAAAATAATCGGAGCATCAGACAAAAAAACAGGAAAAGAGGTTGAAAAGTTGTTCAAAACCTTGGGCGGAACAATTATAAGAGTTTCTTCTCCTCGAGTTGCTGAACTTATTAAACTTATGGATAACACTTACAGGGATACAAACATTGCATTGGCAAATGAGTTTGCAAGAGCTGCAAATGTTTTAGGCATAGATGTTATTGAGGCTATTCAGGCTGCAAATAAAGATTATGAGAGAAACAAAATTTTAACCCCAGGCGCAGGGGTTGGGGGAAGTTGTTTAACAAAAGACCCATTAATTTTGGCACATGTTTCTGAAAAAGCAGGGGAAAGCCTGCCATTAATTAGAGTTGCGCGAACTGTTAATAGGGAGATGCCTGAGAAAGTCTTCAATTTAGTAAAAGCAGTTTTGAAAAGAAACAAGCGCGAACTGAGAAATTCAAAAATTGCAATTCTCGGATTAACTTTTAAGAGGGACACAAATGATATGAGAGAAACTCCAGCAAAAGTAATTTATGATTTGCTAAATAAAGAGGGAGCACAAATTGTTTTATATGATAGATTTGCTTTTACGGAGGAAGTTCTAACTCTTTTCAAGTCAAGCAAAGTGGAAAACTTGGAAGAAGCTTGCAAGGATGCAGATTGTTTAGTAATTGCAACAAACCATACTGAATTTAGAGAGCTGAAGTTAAAAAGAATAAAGGAATTAATGCGAACCCCGTGCATTGTTGACGGAAGGCATATGATAAATCCAAAATTTGCATTGGACTTGGGTTTTGATTTTGAGGGAATTGGGAGGCCTAAGGAATATTTTGAAAGAAATGAATAATAAAAAGTTTACAAGGCTAGGAAAAATAGAAGGAGAAGTACAGGCCACTTCGAGCCCACAAATTTCAAAGAGCGAGAATGTGGCCTCAGAAGGGGATCAGGAGTTCCCTAGCACTGGGGGGAACCTGGGTTCCCCGCGGTGCGGTTTTGAAAGATGAAAAGCAAAAAAGTGCTTGTAACAGGAGGCGCGGGATTTATAGGAAGCCACTTATGCGAAGCTCTTTTGAAAAAAGGGCACGAGGTTGTTTGCTTTGATAATTTTTTCAGGGGAAAGCAGGAGAATGTTCAGAATCTGATTGGAAGAAAAGATTTTACACTAATCAGAGGAGATATAAGAAATAGTGCAGAGGTTGAAAGAGTAGTACAGGATTGCGATATTGTCCATCATCTAGCAGCGATTAATGGGACAAAATATTTTTACGAGGAGCCGATTTTAATAACAGATGTAAATGTTGCTGGAACTCTAAATGTTTTAAAAGCCTGCGCAGATACTGATGTCAGAAAGATTACTTTTGCAAGTTCCCCTGAGGTTTATGGACTTCCTGAAAAAATTCCAACTCCAGAGGATGCTTTTAGTATTTTTGATAACCCTACAAAAACACTCAGGCACTCATATTCAACAAGCAAATATCTAGGAGATGTTCTCTCATTGGCTTTTCATCAAAAATATGGGCTGCCGGTAACAGTTTTGAGATATTTTAACATTTATGGGCCAAAATTGATTGGAACAGAATATGGGCAGGTTATAAGCATTTTCATAAAAAAAGCCCTGGAAAACAAGCCGATTGAAATTTTTGGGAATGGAAAACAAACTCGCTCATTTACTTATGTTTCAGATGCTGTTGAAGCTACAATAAAGGCTCAGGAAAAGGAGAGGGCAATTGGACAGGCATTGAATATTGGAATACAGAAAGAAACAACAATTAAAGAGCTTGCAAACAGAGTTTTGAAAATAACAAAATCAAAATCAAAAATAATTCACAAGCCAGCTTTGGTTGGGGATGCAAATAGGAGATGCCCTGATACAAAAAAAGCAAAGAAAATTTTGGGCTGGAGCGCGAAAACAAATTTGGATGATGGGCTAAAGAAAACTGTTGATTGGTTTAGGCAATATGGTTGAAAAACAACACTATTATTGGAAAAGGGTTATGAGCGAAACAGAGGTTCGCAATTACTGGAAAGAATTAAATTTAAGAAACGGAAAGGTTTTGGATTTAGGATGTGGAAAAGGTTTGTTTGGGAAATACAAGCCCAAAGGAGTGGAGGTTTATGGTTTGGATGTGGACAGCGGTGCAATAAGGGATGCAAAAAAATTTGAGAAAGCAAAAAAAGCTGATTTAAACAAAAAGCTTCCTTTCAAGAGCGGATTTTTTGATGCAATTTTTGCAAAGGATGTTTTTGAACATTTAATTGAGCCGTGGAAATTGGCAGCTGAATGCAACAGAGTTTTGAAAAAAGGTGGAAAGATTTTAGCAATTGTTCCATCTCCAAGCGCAAAAGCATGGGATGATTATACCCATGTAAGACCATTTACAAAAAGAGCAATACAAGAATTATTTTTGGACAATGGATTTGAGATTGAATATACTTGCAGAACAAGAGGAATTCCTGGATTTGGGTATTTGGGATTGAGTCCGTTTGTTCATCTTTTCCTAGAAATACCAATTTTCAGATGGCTTACACACGGATTTAAGGTAAAAGCAGTCAAGAAATGAAAAAGAGCAAAGTAGCTGGCACAAAGAGTAGGCTGGATAGTCATCCAAGTTTTATAGCTAACAAACCTACTCTTTGTGATTACAGATGTTCAAAATCGCAGATTTTGAACACGCGCGAAACTGAAAAATATAAAAGAAGTTTCGCGCTGAGCAGAAGAAAAAGGGACTCATTCAGGAACGAAGTTCCTGAACGCATGCGAAAGCTTCGCTTTCGCTCTGTCGCGATTACAAATTGGAAGGAGAGCGAATGTCCCTTAAGAGGGGGGATCAGGAGTTCCCTAGCACTGAGGGGGGATCTTTATGGTTTCAAAAACTTCTAAGGTTTCTACCCCCCGCGGTGCGGTGGCGATGCTCGTTTTGGACTCGCAAAAATTGGAATTCAGCATTCCATTTAAAGGGGTTTATGATTTTGCATCAGCAACACTGAAAAAATTTCGCTTTGGCGCGGTGAAAAGCATTATAGAAGAGAAACAGAGAAACGGAATTGAAGTAAAAGCAGTTGCATTAGATGGAAAAACTGAAAATTTTTTCAGGCAAAATAAAATTCCATTCATTCCAAGAAGGGATGTGACAGAGGATTTGTATGATATAAAATATGGGGAAATCACATTTGATTTTTTGCGCAATTTGATTAAAATACTTGAGCAGATTGACCCGCAGAGCACATACAGAGGTATCTTACTTCCGTATTTGGATGAAAAAAACTTATGGAGGTCATTTGTCTTTCCTGCAATTAAATCAGTAGACACATTTATAGAATTGATTAAAAAGTACAAACCCAATCAGGCGATTATTTTGAACAATGCACACTTTTTCCAGAAACTTTTCATGTTAACTGCTCAATCCAACAGAATTATTGTAGAGGATAGGAGCGGAAGTTTTTCCCATCTTCCGTGGAAGGCAAAAAGATTTGCAATAGAAAATCTGGGATTCCTGAATTATCCATCGTATTTTAGAAAATTAAAACCAAGGCATATTTATGCGCACAAAAAAACAAAAAAGAAAATCTTAATCGCGCATGATTGCATAAGCCCTGCAAAAGTTATACCATGGGCGAAAAAATTGACTAAAAAATATGATGTAGTTTATATTGGCGTGCATGAAAATGGAGAGAAATTTGAGAAAGCAGGAATAAGGTATAGAAGATTGCAGGACTATGCAACTGAAAGTGCGCTTGCAAGTATACACGCTCTTACATCAATTTTCAGAAAAGAGTTTAGAAAAATATTTGGAAATCCTGAATTGAGAGAAGCGCTTTATTATAAAAATATTGATTTGAGCAAAGCACTGGATGAGATGCTTTTGTATATGTATTACATAGGATACCCGACTCTTGTGACTTACATTGAATTATTCAGCCAGATGATAGCAGCTGAACTTCCTGATTTAATTGTAACTGTGGATGAATTATCAAGATTTGGAAGGATTTTGATTTCAGTTGGAAACAAAAAAGGTGTAAAAACATTGATTGTGCAGCATGGGGCAATATGGGATCATGCGCTTTTTGATGGGAGTTTGTGTACAAAGTTTGCTGCTTATGGAGAACAGACAAAGAAAATATTGCGAAAGAGAGGAGTAAGAAAAGACCAAATTGTAATTACAGGACAGGCAGAAGATACTCCAACAGTGAGCAGGGAAAAAATCAGAAGAAAAATTTGCACAAAATTAAGCGTTTCAAGCAAAAAGCCAGTTATAACATTTACAAGCCAGGCTCTTGCTGAGAGCGTGAATTATCCGAGCTTTGAAGTTTTGTATGAAACAATAAAGGAAATGCCAAAAGTGCAGTTTGTAATAAAACTCCATCCGGATGAGTCTGATAAATTGCACCGCGAGTTTATAAGAAAACTTGATTTGAAAAATGTTATGATTATAAAGGACATAAACATAAAAGAGCTGTTAATAGCCTCTGATTTGATTATAAATATTTATTCAACAGTTGGAATGGAAGCTTTAAGCCTTGGAAGGCCACTTGTTTCAATAAATGTTAATTTCCCAAATAAGTATTTCCCAAGCGGAAGAGGGGCATATATAGTTAGGTATACCAAACATTTAAAAGATGTGATAAATAATATTGTAATTAACAGGAACTCTCCGTCAGCAGAAAAGATTAAAAAAGGCAGTAAATACTATATAAAAGAAATTGGAGAAAAGGCCTGTAAAAATGTTGTAAATTTAATAGATAAAATGGTAGAATAAAATGAAGGTTTTGTTTATACATCCACCAGTGAGGGAGGATGACACTCCGAACAATGTTCCAATTGGACTAGGGTGGATAGCCTCTGTTATGCGCAACGAGGGGCATGGGGTTGAGATTCTTGATATCAATGCCTGGAGATATACAAAAGAACAAGTTTTGGAAATTTTGCGCAATAAAGGAAAAGATTTTGATATGTTTGGAATTTCTGGAATGATTACCACTTATAATTATATGAAGTGGTTACAAAGTACTTTGAAACAAATGTATCCTGAGAAACTTGTTTTAGCGGGTGGAGCAGGACCAACTTCTCTTCCGCATATTTATTTGAAAAACGGAGCAGATATTGTTGCAGTTGGAGAAGGAGAATTAACAATGCTTGATCTTGTTGAAACAGTCCAGAATAAAGGAGATTTTGGAAATGTAGAAGGAATTGTTTGGAAGCAAGATCATTCCATAATTACAAATACGCCGCGTGAACCAATTCAAAATTTAGACGAGCTTCCATTGCCAGCATGGGAACTCTTTCCAATGGAGGAAATATATCTTGGAAATAATATATTAAGAAGGTATAATTTTAAGAGAAGTACAAATCTACTTGCCTCAAGGGGCTGCCCTTTTAGATGCAATTTCTGCCATGATGGATTTGGAGAGAGGACAAGATGGTTTTCTGCAGATTATATGATTGACCACATAAAATATCTCATAGATAAATACAAAGTTGAGTACATAAGATTTGATGATGAGACTTTTGTAGGGAATAGAAAGCGCACTATAGAGTTCTGCCAGAGGTTGCTTGATGAAAAGCTTGGAGTCAAATGGGGTTGCACAGGAAGAGTGAATGTAATGAATGAGGAACTTTTATCATTGATGAAGGAGGCTGGTTGTTTGGATGTTAATTATGGAATTGAATCCGGAAGCCAAAAAATGTTAAATGCGATGCAGAAGGATGCAACAGTGGAGCAAGCTGAGAAATCTTTGAAACTTACAAGAGAAATTGGGATAACACCTGTTATCTCTCTAATGGTAGGGGCACCTGGTGAAAATGCAGAAACAATTCAGGAACAAGTAAAATTCTGTGATAGAAATGATTTGAGAGTGGATCACATGTTTATATGCACTCCCACTCCAAGAACAGGATTATATACAATGTTAATGCAGCAGGGAAGAATTAAGGATGAGGAAAAATATGTTGAAAGAATGTCTGAGATGGGGGATTTCTGGGAAAATATAATGATTAATATGACTGATATGACAAATGAGAAACTGATTAAGCTAAGAAATAGAGCAGAAGTTCAAATTCATAGAAACTGGATTAAGAGACATTTTGGGCTTTCGCTAATTCGCGAGAGATACAGAGCACTTGGGCCGAAAAAATTTGTAAAGCTATTGTGGTATGCAACTAAAAAGATGTTTGTTACAACAATTGAATAGAGCATTAAAAATAAATTTTAAAGGGATCTTTTAAACAAAAAATTTCTCGCTTTTAAAAAACTGCTTTTAGTAGGGTATTTAAAAGTTTTGGAATAATAAGCTGATTAATTATGACAATTGTTGCGATTATACCAGCCAGGGGTGGCTCAAAGGGCGTCCAAAGAAAAAATACTAGAAAGTTGCTAGGAAAGCCTTTAATAGCCTATACAATAGAAGCAGCAAAAAAAGCAAAGAAGTTAGACGATTTTTATATTTCAACAGAGGATACAGAGATAAAAAAAGTTGCAAAAAAATATAGAGCAAAAATTATAGATAGGCCAATTGAGCTTGCAATGGATGATACTCCTATGTATAAAGTTTTACAACATGCTGTTTCTCTTTTAGAAAGCAACGGAGAAAAAATAGATGTAATCGTTCTTTTACAACCAACCTCTCCAATAAGAAATGCGGCTGATATAGATAGGGCAATAATAACTTTCCTAGATACTGGAGCGGATAGTGTTGTAAGCGTAAGAGAAGCTACTTATCATCCCTACTGGACAAAAAAAATTGAGAATGAAAAATTATTACCTTTCGTAGAAACTGAGCGCGAATATTTCAATAGGCAGGAATTGCCAAAAGTCTATCAGTTAAATGGATCGATTTATATAACAAAGCGGGATGTTTTAATGAATGAAAACAAAATCTTAGGAAATTTTACAAAGCCATATATCATGGATGAGTTTCATTCAATTGATATAGATACTGAATTGGATTTCTTAACAGCAGAGGCTGCTTTGAAAAAATTGAGAGCGAAGAAAAAAGATGAAAGCTATTGAAATTTTTGGAAAAGAGGTGGGAGAGGGGAAGCCTTGTTTTATAGTAGCGGAGGCAGGTTCAAATCATAATGGCTCTTTAAGTTTAGGAAAAAAATTAATAAAAGCTGCAAAAGAGGTCGGAGCAGATGCTGTAAAGTTTCAGGCATTTAAAACAGAGGAGCTTGTTACAAAATATGCTCCTACTGCAAAATACATGAAAAGAAAGAAAAATCTTTTCAATCTATTAAAAAGCCTTGAACTAAATAAAAGGGAGCATAGAAAATTATACAGTTATGCAAAGAAAATTAAAATCCCAATTTTTTGGAGCGTTTTTGATAAAAAAAGTGCAGACTTTATTGAGAGTTTAGGAGCTAAGATTTTTAAAACAGGCTCAGGAGAACTTACTGATCTGCCTTTAATTAAGCACATTGCTGAAAAAGGAAAGCCATTCATAATTTCAACAGGGATGGGAACACTAGAAGAAGTAAAAGGGGCTGTTCGGACTGCAAAATCAGCAGGGAATAAAAAAATAATTGTTATGCACTGCACAACTGGGTATCCATGCCCTACATTTGAGGTTAATCTAAATGCAATGAAAACAATGCGAGAAAAACTGAGGGTGCCAATAGCTTATTCCGATCAGACAAAAGGCATTGAGGTTGGAGTTATTGCTGCTTCTCTAGGGGCCTGTATGTTAGAAAAACACTTTACTATTGACAAAAGTTTACCAGGAGTAGATCATAGTATGTCAATGGATATGGAGGAATTTAGAGAATTAATTGAAAAAGTTAGAGAAATTGAAAATATGTATGTGAAAAAAAAAGATTTGTACAAAGTTTTGAAAGAAATTAAAATAGAGCATTCTGGAGTTAAGATTACCAAGCAAAATATTAAAAAAATTCTTGGCTCTGCTGTTAAAAAACCAACTAAAAGTGAGATTCCTCAAAAAGTTTGGGCTAGAAAGAGCATAGTTGCGTGCAAAAAAATCAGAAAAGGAAATAAAATAATAGGGGATCTGCTTGCTGAAAAGCGCCCTGGAAATGGTTTAAGCCCAAGATATTTTTGGAATCTAATCGGAAAAACTGCTACGCGAGATATTCAAAAGGATGAACAAATAAAATGGAGTATGGTAAAATGAGAAAGAAGAGAAAAATTGCAGTTGTTACTGGAACAAGAGCTGAATACGGAATTTTTACTTCTGTTTTAGATGCAATTAAAGAGCATCCAAAATTGGATTATCAATTAGTTGTAACAGGAATGCATTTGCTAAAAGAATTTGGGTATACAATTAATGAGATTAAAAAGGATGGCTACAAAATTTCTGCAGTTATTCCAATGCTAAAGAACACTGCTGAGCCTTTTGGGATGGCAGAATCTCTCGGCCGCGGCATTATGGGAATGACAAGAGCATTTAAAAAATTAAATCCAGATATTGTTCTTGTTTTGGGAGATAGGGATGAGCCTTTAGCTGCTGCGGTTGCTGCTGCGCACATGAATATTCCTGTTGGGCACATACATGGAGGAGAGGTTACAGGAAGCATAGATGAGTCAATAAGGCATGCGATAACAAAATTTTCGCATATTCATTTTGCTGCAACTAGAAAAAGTGCTGAGCGTTTAAGAAAGATGGGGGAACAGAGTTGGAGAATATATTTAGTTGGAAGCCCAGGAGTGGATTATATTAAAAATAAAAAATTATTGGGTAGAAAAGCAGTTGCAAAAAAATTTAGATTTAATCCAAATAAGAGATTTATTTTGGCAATTCAGCATCCTGTCACAACTGAGTACAATATTGCGAAGCAAAATATGAAGGCTGTTTTAGATTCCTTGCTGGAATTAAATGAGCAGACTGTTTATATTTATAGCAATTCTGATGCTGGCTATGCAAAAATGATGGGACTTCTGCTGAAAGATATGAGAAACAGAACAAGGAAAACGAAAATTAAAGTTTTTAGAAATTTGGAGCATACTCTTTACTTAAGTTTAATGAAAAACTGCGATTTGATGATCGGAAATTCAAGCAGCGGATTAATAGAAGCTCCAAGCTGCAAGACTCCATATGTACTAGTTGGAACAAGGCAAACTGGAAGAGAGAGAGCTAAAAGTGTTATTCAAGCTGGATATTCTAAAAGGGAAATTTTGGCTGCAGCTAAGAGAGCAATGTTTAATAAGGTATTTAGGAAAGTAGTTGAGCGCTGCACTAATCCGTATGATCCTTTTGGAGATGGAAAAGCTGGAAAAAGAATTGCAAACATACTTGCAAAAGTGAAAATTGATTATAGATTGATTCAAAAGAAAATTGCTTACTAAAATGAGAACAATTGTAATTGGGTCAGGGGAAGGTGGAAGATTAGTACTGGATTTACTCAAAAAGATCGGGGAGCATGATGTTGTTGGTTTTGTAGATGATAACAAAAAATTAAAAGGAAAAAGCATTGAAGGAGTAAGAGTTTTGGGAACGACAAAAGATTTGAAAAAGTTTAGGAAAGTTGCCGATAGTTTTATTGTAGGAATTGGCTGTTCAAATTTAAAAGCAAGAATAGAAACTTTTAAGCATGCTAAAAAATTTGGTTTTGTGCCTGTAAATGCAATTCATAAGTCTGCAGAAATAGATGAATCTGCTCAATTGGGAAGGGGGATTACGGTTTTTCCGAATGTTACTATAAATTTAGATGCAAAAATTGGGGATAATGTAACTATTTACTCAGGCACTGTTATAGAGCATCAATGCAAAATTGAAAATAATGTATATATTGGCCCAGGAGCGCATTTATCCGGAAATGTGAAAGTTGGAGAAGGAACTTTTATTGGAGTTGGAGCGAATTTTATTCAAGGATTAAAAATTGGCTCTAATACGATTATTGGGGCAGGAGCTGTTGTTCTAAAAAATATTCCGGATAATGTTGTGGCTGCTGGAGTACCTGCAAGAGTTATTCGAAAGCGCGGAAAAGATGAGGTTGGAGTCAAAAATTAATGAAAAAATTTAGTTCTAAAAAAATATTAAAAATTCCTCTTGCAAAACCATATATAACAGAGCAGGAAATAAATGCTGTTAGAGAGGTTTTGAAAAGCGGTCAGCTTGCTCTTGGGCCTTATTTAGAAAAGTTTGAAAAAGCAATTGCAAGGTTCAATGGAAATAAATATGCGATAGCAGTTAATTCTGGAACTTCAGGATTACATTTAACGGTTAAGTGCGCTGGAATAAAGCCAGGGGATGAAGTAATAACCTCTCCATTTTCTTTTATTGCAAGCTCAAACCCAATAATTTTTGAGGGAGGAAAGCCTGCTTTTGTTGATGTGGATGAAAAAACATACAACATAAATCCTGATTTAATTTCAGAAAAAATTACAGAAAAAACAAAAGCAATTATGGCTGTGCATATTTTTGGGCAGAGCTGTGATATGGACCCTATAATGGAAATTGCAGAAGAAAAAGGACTAAAAGTAATTGAGGATGCCTGTGAATCAATTGGAGCAACTTACAAAGGCAAAAAAGTTGGCACATTCGGAGAGAGTGCAGTTTTTGCTTTTTATCCAAATAAACAAATGACAACTGGAGAAGGCGGAGTAATTGTAACTAATAATGAACAGATTTACAAGTTATGCAAAAGCTATAGAAATCAGGGACGCGGGGAAAGAGAGGAATGGCTTGGTCATGAAAGAATTGGATACAATTATAGAATGGATGAGATGAGCGCTGCTCTTGGATATGTTCAGTTAAAGAAATTGAACTGGATGATAAAACAGAGGCAGAGAATTGCAAAGACTTATAACAAAAAATTAGGAAAAATCGATGGGGTTATAACTCCCTTTACCTCTCCGTTTAATACAAAAACATGGTTTGTTTATACAATAAGAGTGGAAGAAGGAATTAACAGGAATAGGGTAATGGGATACCTAAATAAAAATGGAGTTGCAAGCAAGCCCTATTTTCCGAGCATACATCTCCAGCCTCCTTATAGAGAAATGTTTAATTATAAGGAGGGTGATTTTCCTGTTTCAGAAAGCGTAAGTAAAAGTATTTTAGCTTTACCATTCTTTATACAGCTCACCGAAAGCCAAATAAACTACGTGGTTGATACTGTGCAATCTGCAATAAATGAAATTTCAAAAAAATGACCTTTAAGGGAAAAAACATTTTAGTAACAGGTGGATGCGGCTCTGTAGGAACTGAGTTAGTTAACAGATTAGTTAAAGAAGCCAAAGTGATTAGAATTTTTGATAACAATGAGAATGGATTGTTTAATGCTCAACAGAGATATAAAAATTATAAAAATGTTCGCTTTTTGTTGGGAGATGTTAGAGATAAGGAAAGATTGGATTTGGCAATGGAGAATATTGATATTGTTTTTCATTTAGCTGCTTTGAAACATGTTTGGGCCTGTGAGTACAATCCGTTTGAGGCTGTAAAAACAAATGTGGATGGATTGCAAAATGCAATTGACGTTGCTATTAAACACGAAGTTGAAAAATTTATTTTTACAAGCTCAGATAAGGCAGCAAATCCATCAAATATAATGGGAACAACAAAATTGGTAGGAGAAAAATTAGTAACAGCTGCAAATTATTACAAAGGAAACAGAAAAACTGTTTTTGCTTCTATTAGGTTTGGAAATGTAATGGGCTCAAGCGGTTCTGTTATTCCACTTTTTAAAGAACAGATTGTGAAGGGCGGGCCGCTTACTCTCACAGACCCGAAAATGAGTAGATTTGTTATTTCAATGCAGCAGGCTGTTGATTTGGTTTTAAAAGCAGCAGAAATTGCAAAGGGTGGGGAGGTTTTTATATTAAAAATGCAGGCACTCAATGTTAAGGAATTGGCTGATGTTCTAAATGGAGAGTTAGGAAAAAATAAAGTTAAGTTTGTAACTGAAGGAGCAAAGCCGGGGGAAAAATTGTACGAGGAGCTATTTACGGAGGAGGAGGCTATGCGCGCACTTGAGGCAAGTGATATGTTTATAATTCTTCCGCAGTTAACGGAATTGTTTGGGATTAAGGCAAATTACAGCAACTTAAAGCGTGCAAAAGTAAGGGCATATACTTCAAGAGATGCTAAGCTGCTTTCTAAAACTGAAATTAAGACTTTATTAAAAAAAGATGGATTGCTTTAATTATAGTGATGAAAAATACTTTTGTTTTTAGAGATAAGAGAGGTTGGATAAAAAAGTTTAACATAAAAGGAGTTAGTTTTAATATTCTATATACAAAAAAGGGAGCAATGCGCTCAGGGGATTATCATAAAACTGCACAGTATGATTTAATTTTAAGTGGAAGATGGAGAATAACAATGCGAAAGAGGAAAAAAGATATTTCAATTATAAGGGGACCAAATACGGTTGTTAAAATTCCTCCAAAAATTCCGCATCTATATAAAGCATTATCAGACAGTATTATGATTGAGTGGTGGGATGGTCCATTTGAGGCAAAATATTTCTGGCCTTACCGAAAGATGATTGAGGAGTCCCTAAAAGTAAAAAGAAAAAAGAGAAATAGATAATTATTCAGATTCTACAAAGTGGTAAGCAATTAAATCAGTTATTTCTTCACCCCGAGAAGTTATGTATGAACTATTTAAAGTATCTACAAGTTTTAGTTTTGATTCAAGGCATTCCTTAATTAAGTTGCTGTTATCAGTTGGGGTTGGATTTGCATTAACAAACCAAATTCCTTTTGCACCCCTATCCAAAAGTTTCAGAACATTACAGCTATTTGAGCTATTAACAGGTTTTATTGAACTGTAAATTTGAGAAAATTTTGTGCCGCGAACTTTTGTATTCTCAGGAACTGTGTAAATTTCCAAATTAGGATTGAGATATTTATTTAGATTATAACTCTGACTTGCAGGAAGTATAGCAACAACTTCATTGCCTGAAGATTCTTTGTTTATTTTTAAGACAAACCCCCTCCAGTTTTCTTTTTCAGAGTTATTTTTATGATATCCGTAAAGCGACGCTGAGTTAAAAAGCAATATCAAAAGAATAAACATAAGAAAAATATGATTTTCTGTGAGCTTATTTTTTAAAAAATCAAATTCAGTTGCAAGTGCAAAAACTCCTGCTCCTATTAATATATAATAAATCGGAGAAATATATAGGAGATATCTCGCATATGTAAAGGGAGGTATTATTTTTGAAAGCCATAAAAAAGCTAAGGTTAGGGTTGGAACAAATAAAAGCATTAGTACAAATGAGAATTTTTCCCTCTTTTGTTTAAACAGATGTTTAAGAGCAACTAAAATTGCTCCTCCAAAAATAATTAAGCTGAATAAAAATATTCCTACAAAAAGGAGACTTTTTGGATTAAACTCCAGAAAGCCCACACTAAAGTGGAAGTAAATTAGAAAAATTCTTAGAAAAATGTTATTTTGATTTAGGGAGATAGGAGAAACTTTTGTTAGCGGATCTTGCTCGTAAAGAGCTTTCTCAGCTCCGCTTTTCATTACGCTTTGTTGCAAAAAAAATGGAGCAACTGGAGCGATTAAAATAATAATTATACCAAATGCTAAAAAAATTTTTAGAAAATCCTGATGGTATTTCTTGTGATATAAAATAAAATATAGAAACTCAGCTACTAAAATAAAGCCTGCATAATAATGCGCATATAAAGCAAGGGCTGAGGTTGCTACGAATGGAATTAGATTTTTTTTCTCAGGCTTATTTAAATAAAGATAGAAAAAATAAATTGAGAGCAAAGCGAAAAAAGTTACTAGAGAATAGTTGCGCAAATTCTGAGCATATCTTATATTTGCTTGAGAAATTGACAAGACAAAGGCTGCAAACAAGCCTACTTTATCATTGAATAAAGTTTTGCCAAGTTTGTAAATAACAGGAATTGATAAGATTGAAAGGATCACTGGCAACAAGCGAAGGATAAATTCCGATCTCCCAAAATAAAGCCAAAAATGTAGGAGTGAATAGAAGAAAGGAGACTGAGCATCTGCATATTCAACAGATGTTAGTATTTCTGCAATGGGACGTTCTGCTAAAAAAATTGATCCTCCTTCATCTGCCCTTATAGAGGCTGCATCTAGATTAAAGATGCGCAGAGATACTCCTATAAGTACAATTAGAACTAAAAGTTGCAAATTCCTATTTTTTATGTCCATAGTTCAACTATTAAATAGGGAGTTTAAATATAAGGATTTATATTATATTCAGGCATGGAAAAAGAAACAGAGGAAAAGCAGAAAACATATATAAAAATTGGTGGGCAGATAGGATTTCTATACGGATTGACATTTTTCCAATTTATTTTTTCTCCAATAACAGTCGCGTTGCTCACAAGAGTTCTTGGGGCAGGGAATTATGGGATCTATGTTCTCTTTTCTATCTTTCCCTCGCTTTTAATATGGACTTTGCAACCCGGATTTTCTCAATATCTAGTATCAAAACTCCCCTCCTTTGAGAGGAAAAAATGGCCACAAGTATTCTTTACACTTGCAACTATTGAATTTGTTTTTTTAATAATTGCCTTGGGAATTTTTTACTTTAGTCCGCTCCGGGACATATTTTTGAATTTTAACAAATTAACTGGCTATTCCACACTGTTTGCAGCTTCTCTTGGTGTGACTCTGTTTGGAACAATAGCAACAATGTTCGATTACTATTACAGAGCAAAACAGAGTGTAAGTTTCGCAAATATTATGGAATTTTTCAGGCTCAAGGGATGGGCAGTTCCATTAATTGTTTTTTTTATGTTTTTTAGAAAATTCACTCTAGACGAGGTTTTTTTAGCATGGGGTGGCTTAACATTGTTGACTGTTTTAATTTATTTATACCTAACAAGAAAGGAAGTAACTGCTTTTTTAAAAACAGGAGGGCTTCAGTACAGCTATGTCAATTCTGCATTAAAATTTGGGCTTCCTCTAATTCCAGCTACAGTATTTAATTGGCTCCTAATAATAAATGATCGCTATATTTTAAATTACTATACTTCAGCTGCTACAGTAGGAATTTATAATGTAGCATATTCTTTAGCTGGAGCTCTATTGACTGTTGGGGTAATAGCAAGCAATGTTATATTTCCATATTTTGCAGAGGCGCATTGGAAGGATAAAGACCACTATAAACAACTTTTAAATGCTTCACTAAAATATGGACTCATAATAATAATTCCAGGAATGGTTGGACTATTTGTTCTTAGAAAAGAGTTAATTACTTTAATCTCAGGATCTGCGTATATTGCTGCTGCACCAGTTGTTGTAGCATTGTTATTTTATCCTTTGTTTGGCTTTTTAACAGGCCTTGGAAATTATGGACTTATGATAAAGGACTTGACTAAGTT
Organism: archaeon; assembly: GCA_037442905.1. Taxonomy (GTDB): domain Archaea; phylum Undinarchaeota; class Undinarchaeia; order Undinarchaeales; family Naiadarchaeaceae; genus Naiadarchaeum. The sequence goes on along the minus strand of JBBIPJ010000004.1, from coordinate 242 downwards.
CTCAGCACTACAGTATTTTATTGGAGTTGTTCTAAATTTTGGGCTAAATATTTTTCTAATCCAGCGAATTGGAATGATGGGAGCTGCTATTTCAACAGTTGTAAGCTTTTTTGTAATGGCAATGGCTTCGCTTTACGTATCGGAAAGTTTTAGCGCATTTGATTATAAGTTCGTGAGATTGCCGCAGATTTTAATATCGGCAGTTTTAATGGGAGTTGCAATATCATTTATACATCCAACAA
>JBBIPJ010000003.1:0-17624 GCA_037442905.1 archaeon | reverse complement strand
TAACCCATAACCATTTATTCGCACCACGCATAACGCATTACGCACCACCAACCACTAACTATTGTGCTGTTGTCAGTTTTCAGTTCGAACTGTCTACTGTTTACCAATAACCGTTTACCATTATCTATTTTTCTATCAAAAAGTCCCTAAAACCGAAAGCTTTATATAAATCGTCCTATACTTCCTTTATTCCCCAAAAAGAGGTGGTAAAATGCCCGAAATCCCATTAGCTCCTTTAGAAAGAATAATTAAAAAAGCAGGAGCAGAACGAGTTGCAGAGGACGCTAAATCAAAAATGAGTGAAGTTCTTGAGGATTATGCGCTTGTAGTTGCAGCGCGCGCAAATGCACTTGCAAAGCACGCCAATAGGAAAACTGTAACAAAAGATGATATTTCTTTGGCAGTTAAGGAAGCTAAGAAATAATCAAGTAACTTTTCCACCCTGATATTTTCCTTTATAAGGCTTAGCCTCCCCTTTTATCTCCTCAAAAATTATTTGACAAATTTTTGTTCCTTTTTCAAAAACAAAATTAAATTTTCCAAGGTTTTTCATTCCGAATGTTAATTTCCCTTTATATCCTGGGTCAACAAATGAATGAAATTGATAAACTCCGGAGCGCTGAATTGTTGAGCGCGGCAATAAACGTGCACAAATATTCAAAGGCATGTTTACTTTCTCTATTGTCTGAATAAGAACATATTCCTGCGGCCGCAAAACAAAATGATTTTCATTTACTTCCTCAACCTCTGGCAAAACTCTTTCTGAAGTTGTTAGTTTCGCGCCGCTTTTTAGATGAAAAATTTTTCCAACTCTTAAATCAACTCCTGCGCCCTCAATATTTTCATCTAAATAATTCTCTAGCAATTTCTTTTTTCGAATTAACTTTCTTATCTCCGAACTCCCGAGTATCATAGCGCCTAAAATATAAACTCAGTATTAATAAATATATGGCTGGCAGCTAGCAGCTTGTAGCCTGCGGAAAAATGACAACAGCTCTATACATCGGCCGCTTCCAACCATTCCACAACGGCCACTTAAAAGTAATTCAGGAAATTTTAAAATCATATACCCATATTGCTATCGGAATCGGGAGCTCTCAGGAAAAAAATACAAGAGAAAACCCATTTTCGGCAACTGAGAGGATTACAATGATAAGGCTTGCTCTGAAAGAAGCAGGCATTGATGTGAAAAAATTTGCTTTTGTAAAAATCCCAGATGTTTTCAATGATGTTGAGTGGGTTGAGAAAACAAGAAAACTTGCAGGAAATTTTGACATTGCTTACACAAATAATGAGTGGACAAGGTATTGTTTTCAATTTAAAGGAATAAAAACTCATGGAACGCAATATTTTGCTCCATATAAAGCAGAACTAATCCGAAAGCGAATTGCAAAAGGCAAACCCTGGGAGGATTTTGTGCCAAAAGCCGTTTATGATTACATTATAAAAATAAAAGGCGGTATAAGAATCAAAAAACTTGCAAAGAAAAAATCATAGTTAAAGATTTATATAAGGATTCATTATTTCATCTGGTGTGGGCAGAATGGATATCAAAAGCAAAATTCCTATAAGGGATGTAATGACTTCTAAAGTAATTACTGCTGCTCCTGATATGTCTCTTGAAGAAATTGCAAAGCTCATGTTAAAGCATGACATAGGCGGAGTTGTTATAACAAAAAATGGAGATCCAATCGGAATTGTGACTGAAAAAGATTTTACATTAGTTATCTCAAAGGGAAAAAATCCTCTCACAACAAAGGCAAAAGATGCCATGTCATCCCCTCTTATAACAATTGGTCCTGAGCAAAACATAATGGAAGCAGCCCGCATGATGACAAAGAAAAAAGTTCGCAAATTGCCTGTGAAAGACAAGGGAAGATTGGTTGGAATAATAACAGCTGAGGATATTGTGCGCGTTGCTCCTCGAGAAATAGAACTCTTGCTTGAGCTTGCATCAATAAAGGCGCAGGATGTTATTGAATCTGCAGGCATTGGAGAGGAATTTGCTGAGCGCGGCTCTGAAGGCGAATGCGAAATCTGCGGAAATTATTCTGATTACTTGTATGAATTAGAAGATGGAACTTATGTGTGCGGAGATTGCAGAGAAGCTGAAGAGGGCAAAGAAGAGGAAGAAGAATTATAATCTTATCTCATGAAAGTTAAAGAAATTTTATTTACTAAAGCCCCATCTGTTTCTAAAAGTGATTTAGCTCTGAGAGCACGCGCCCTCATGAGGCAGTATAATGTCCGCGCACTTCCTGTTTTTGAAGACTCAAAATTAATTGGAGTTATTACAAGAAGCGATTTAATTAAAATTACTTCCTCAAAATCAAGCATAACTGTTGGCGGATTGCTCTGGAAAGCTCTTATAACTCTGGATGCAAACGAGGATATGCTAAAAGCCGCAAAAATTTTGCTCCAGGAAGATTTAAAGCAGATTCCTATTCTTGAAAATGGAAAATATATTGGAATGATAAGGGATGTTGATATTTTAAGGGCAATTTTTGATTCAAAAGTTAAATCAAGAAAAAAAACTGTGGGCGAGGTTATGACTTCTCGTGTAAGATCATTTTCAGTTGATGATGACATTGAAAAAGTTTGGGGCGCTGTTAAAGAGCATTCTGGCTTTCCTGTTACACAAAAGGGAAAAATTGTTGGAATTATATCAACAAGAGAGCTTATTGAATCAAAACGCGCTCGCATTGAGCGTGAATCACGTGCTACAAAAAAGCCGGCAAAAGTAGGACATGTTATGCGCATAATAATTGGAGAAGAGGAAAGATTTTTAATCCATCCTTCTGCTCCGGTAGAAAAAGCAATCAAAAAGATGCTTGATTTAGAATTAAGTGTTTTGCCAGTTGCTGCAGACCACAATAAGCTTGTTGGAATTGTTACAAGAAAGGATTTATTAAAGGCTTATATTTAAAATTCTCTCTCAGCAAAAATGAAAAACCTTCCACAAAAGTTCAGAACATTCCGCGATAAAGTAAGAAATTTGGATTTAAGCCCGCGCGAGTTTGTTCAGGCAAAAGGCAAACATGAGGGAACAATAATGAGCATTGCCCATCGCGAGATAATTTCTCTCAGCAAAACTGCTACAATTAAGCAAACTGCTGATAAAATGTCTGCTAATAGAGTGAGAAGACTTTTTATTACAGACATAAAGCAAAATTTGGAAGGAATGGTAAGCGCGACAGATATAGTTGATTTTTTAGGCGGAGGGGATTTTTTCAAAATTATAAAAAATAAACATAATGGAGTCCTTGAAGCTGCAGCAAACGAATCAATTCGACTTTTAATGACTGAAAATCCAAAGACGATTAAATATACTGAAAGCATTGATAATGCATTAATTAAAATGTACGAAGATAATGTTGGCTCTCTCCCAATAATGGATGGGAAAAAACTTGTTGGAGTGGTAACAGAAAGGGATTTTGTAAGTTTGCTCTCAAAATACTATACAAATGAAAAAATTTCGGATTATATGACAAGAGATCCCATAGTAGGGACTCCTGGAATGGAGCTCGAGGATATTGCAAAAGTTATGATAAGGAATGGATTTAGGCGTTTGCCAATAGTCTTAGAGGATGAATTAGTTGGAGTTGTTTCAACAATAGATGTTGTAAACACATTTTCTAGTTATCCGAAAACTGAAATCTTAGAGTGGAAAGTTTCAAAAATAATGAACCGCCCAATTACAATTTCTCCAGAAGCAACACTATCAGATGCTGCAGAAGTTATGCGCAAAAACAGCGTTGGCGGGCTCTCAGTTTTAAAGGGAAACAAATTAGTTGGTGTTATAACAGAGAGGGATTTGTTAAAAGTAGTCAGCGCATAACATAATCTATTTATAGGGGCATTTCCATATACTAAGGAGTCCTGCTCAATACAGGGTTACCCAGCGGAGTACGAGCTACTCACTCTATGAAAACTGGGGGTTAGTATTCGAGCAAACAATGTGAAGGTTTATTAGCTAACCAATTGGATAGCTATCAAGCCTTCACATTGTTAAGGACATTCATAAAATCACAAATCAAAAATCACATAAGTCAGAACTCACATATCAGATAAAGTAAATATAAATGCATCAATATCACAGCTCACAAACTTACAACTCACACATTAACTTTGACATGTTCATTCGTGAGTTAGGTTTGCTAAGGGAATTAGCTGACTCTTCCGCAATAGTAGTGGAAGGGAAAAGGGACGCAGAAGCTTTAAAAGAGCTTGGGATTGATGCTGAATTTTACTTTATTTCCGGAGGGTTGAGTTCTGTAAATCAGCTAGCAGAATCTCTTGCAAAAAGAGGAAAGGAAGTGATTGTGCTGACTGATTTTGACAAAAAAGGCCGCGAACTTGCCTCGCGCTTAATAAGCGAGCTTGAAAATTGCGGAATAAAAGTTAAAGTAAACACAGAAGTGCGTAAAAACTTGATGCGCACTTTTAATGGAGCAAAAATAGGAGAGATTGAAGATTTAGCATCTCTCTTTGAAAAATTCACAAATGGGAAAAATTGGAATAGCAGCAACAAAATACGTAATAAGAGCAAAGCTTACAGCCACAGGAGTGGTTGAGAAACCAGATGTTATAGGCGCTATTTTTGGGCAAACAGAGGGTTTGCTTGGGGAAGAACTAGAATTAAGAGAATTACAAAAATCAGGCAGAATTGGGAGAATTGAAGTTGAGGTAACTTCTTCTGAAGGAAAATCCGAGGGGACTATTGAAATTCCTGCTTCTTTAAACAAAGAAGATACTGCTCTAATAGCAGCAGCCCTTGAAACAATCGAGCGCATAGGACCCTGCGATGCAAAAGTTGAAGTGCTTTCTGTTGATGATGTCCGCTCAACAAAGCGCGATTATGTTATCGAGCGTGCAAAATCAATTCTCGGAGATATGACAAAAGAAACTCCAGAATCCCAGGAACTGACTGAGATGGTAAAGGAAAAAGTTAGGGTTGGAGAAATTTCTGAATTTGGAGAGGATAAATTGCCTGCAGGTCCGGATATAGAGAATTCCGAGGAAATTATTTTAGTTGAGGGGAGAGCTGATGTTGTTAATCTTTTAAAGCATAATATTACAAACGTGATCGGTTTGGGAGGTACATCAATTCCACAGAGCATAAGGGAGCTTTGCACGCGGAAAAAAGTAACAGTATTTTTAGATGGAGATAGAGGCGGAGATCTGATTTTAAAGGAACTTCTGCAGCTTGTTGAAATAGATTTTGTCGCGCGCGCTCCAACAGGGAGGGAGGTTGAGGAACTTACAAGCAAGGAAATCATAAAGGCGCTTCGCACAAAAATCACAAAAGAGGATGCAATTAAAGCTTTTGAGCAGCAAAAAGTTGCTTATGAGCAGCCTCAGCCACAAGCTCAGCAACTGCCAATGAGGCGCGCATACAGAACCACAAGGGAATCCTATGGAACAAGGCGTCATTCAACAACAGGAGGTGCTGCTCTAGAAGTTAAGCCTGAACTTGAAGAGCTTTCAAAAATCTCAACAGGCTTGATTGGAACAGGGCAGGCAGCACTTCTAAAACAATCAGGAACAACTTTCAGAGAAGTTGGCCGGGTTCCAAAAACAGACATATCAAGTGTTTTAAAAAATTTGCAGGAAGGAAAAGCACAGGCATTGATTGTTGATGGAGAGATAGACCAAAGTTTAGTAAATGAAACAACTGCAAAGGGAATAACCTATGTTATTGGCGCTAAAAAGCCGCGTACACTTAAAAGGAAGCCAGGAGTTTATGTCCTGGATGCAAACTTTTTAAGAAAAATTATTTCAGAGAGAGGAAAAAGCAAATGATGCCCAGCAGCCGTTCGCATGCAATTTGTGCGCCTTGGAATCGGCTGGCGCTTCAGGAGACATTCGCATCGAAATTTATGAAGCGAAGTCTCCTAATCTTCAGCTTCTGTAATCAGCTACTTTGCTCTAAAAAATTTAAGGAAGGTACTTTGTGAAATGATGCCAAGCCTTGACCCAAGGGCAATCAAGAAATTGATGAAACAAATGGGAATGGATATGCAGGAAGTTCCTGCAAGCGAAGTTATAATCAAAAAGCCAGAAGGCGGACAGATTGTAATTAAGAATCCACAAGTGCAGAAAATGAAAATTCCGGGGCAAGGGGAAAGTTTTCAAGTAACAGGAAATGCAACCGAGAGCGGTTCCACAAAGGGTAGCATCAATAGGTCAAGTACTTCACCTGATAAGCAACTACCCTTTGTGTCGGGAGGTTCTCAAATTTCTCAAGCTGATATAGACTTAGTTGCAGAGCAGGCGAAAGTTTCAAAAGAGGAAGCCAGAAAAGTTCTAGAAGCTAATAACGGAGATATAGCAAAAAGTATATTAGAGTTGCAAAATAAATAATTATTGAGTGATATGCTGGGAAGAGAAGAAGCATATAAAAGAGCAAAAGGAGCATTACAAGACGCTTTAACTAGTTATTATGGACTTTTCCAAGTAAAAGAAAATTTAGAATCAGAAAGTAGAACAGTTTCTCCAGCATATATAGATTGCCTGGCTCATATAAAGACAGTTACTAGCAAAATAACAGAGGCAGTTGCTCAAATAGAAAGTAGCCGTGAATTAAATGATGAAGAAAAGAGAGTTTTAGCTAAAATCAAAGAAGCAAAAAAGATTTCTGTTAAAGAGCTTTCAAAAGCATTGGAAAAACCTTATAAAGATACATATACAGTTGTTCTAATACTAGAACGCTTAAGGTATGTAAATACAAAGTGGTTTCCTGAGGTTCAAGAACTTCGTGTTTATCCACTACAATACGAATACTAAAATAATATAAACTTATTTTGTAATTATTTCCCAAGCGGGAGCGTGGCTAAACTATGGCAGGAATAGTAATCATTGGCACACAATTTGGGGATGAAGGAAAAGGAAAAATTGTTGATTACTTAGTTGAGAAACTAAAAATTGATTTTGTAGTAAGATTTCAAGGCGGAAATAATGCAGGCCATACAGTTGTTGTTGGAAATAAGAAATTTAAATTACATCATATTCCCAGCGGAGTTGTTCAAAAAAAGCAATGTTTTCTCGGAAATGGGATGGTAATTGACCCGAAAGTTTTAATAGATGAAATTAATGGGTTAAAAAAGCGTGGGATCTCTCCGCGTTTAACAATAAGCCACCTTGCGCATATTATAACAGAAAAACACAAAAAAGCGGATTCAAAAGATTCAAAAATTGGAACAACTAAGCGCGGAATCGGCCCTGCATATTCAGATAAATTTGCGCGCAGTGGAGTTAGAATAGCAGAATTTCAAAAAATTTATCCAGATTATTATAAAATTTTATCAAAATATATTGGAGACGTTTCTTTAAAAATAAATCAGGCTCTGGATAAAAAGAAAAAAGTTTTGTTTGAAGGCGCTCAGGGAACTCTTTTGGATATTGACTTTGGAACATATCCTTTTGTCACAAGCAGCAATACAATTGCAGGCGGAGCTTGCACAGGCGCAGGAATTTCCCCGAAGAAAATTTCTATAATTATTGGGGTTTCTAAAGCCTACACTACAAGAGTGGGCTCTGGACCTTTTCCAACAGAACTAAAAAATAAAACCTGTGAACAAATCCGCAATAAAGGCGCGGAATTTGGAACAACTACAGGCCGCCCCAGGAGATGCGGATGGCTTGATACAGTAATGTTAAATTACGCAGTTCGCTTAAATGGGATCAATAATATTGCATTAACAAAATTGGATGTTTTATCCGGATTAAAAGAGATTAAAATTTGTACTGCCTATAAATATAACGGAAAAATTTTGCGCGAATTTCCATCTGATATAAAAATTTTAACAAACTGCAAGCCGATTTATAAAACTTTGCGCGGCTGGCCAGACTTTAAACATCGTGAATGGGAGAAATTTGCAAAAATGAAATTTGAAAGGCTTCCAAAGGAAATTCGCGCTTATATTTTGCAAATTGAAAAGCTAACAAAAACCCCAATCTCTATTGTAAGTTTCGGCCCAGATAGAAACGATACCTTTATAAAACAAAAAATTGTAGTTTGATAAATAGGCGGAGAGATGGCAAAAAAATATTACATTATTCGCTCAGGGAAAAATCCAAAAAATTCTAAAGATACTGCGCATGTTTTTACAGGCGCTTCCCCCAGGCAGGCTGCTCTAAAAGCTGCAAAGCGTGGATTTAAAGAGTTTATGTTCCGTGAAAGAGGGAGAAGAAATTCAGACGGCACAATTACAGTCCATGTTTTTAAAGGAAGATGGAAATGGACAAAATACAATAGAGAAAACAAACCTTCTTGGCTTCCTGAAAAAATTAGAATGCCTATTGTAAAAAAAGTGCAGACAGTGCGAGTGGAAGAAATCTAATACAGCTTTTTTGCTCCGCGTTTTTTTTCTGTGAAAGCAGGAGAAGAAAAAGTGCGAAAACTTATAATCCCAATAACTTTGTTCCAAGATAAATCATTATCAAATAATTTGCAATTATGTGCACTGCTGAAAATCTAACAACGCTCACCAAGCCGTGTCCCATAAGATAATAGAAAAATCCTGTAAAAGCATCGTATATAAATGTTAGAGCAATTGCTGTCATTCCCAAATCATTTCCGAAAAATCCAAGCGAGATTGGGGTAAGCAAAGCCATTATAATAAATCCAATATCCGCAACTAAAACATCCTGCGGCCGCTCAATTGTAAGATACCCTGAGATTGTGAAAGCTGCAATTCCAACAATTGCGCCTACAATATTTCCATATCTAATCGCAGAAACAATTACAAATGTGCTAATCAGTTCAACTCCTAAAGCAACTGGCATAAATCTTTCTGGAAATCTTGCTGCGGCTCCAATTAAAATAAATCCAATTATAATTCCAAAATCCCTAAACGTGAATTTTGTAGCTGTTATAATGTAAGCGGCAAAAATTAGTACTGCAATTATTATTGCTAAATATTTTAAGAAACTTTCTGGAATTTCTGCTTTTATGCGCTTTTTAGTTGCCATCGAGCAAATTTTATTTGCGAGATTTAAAAATTGCTTTAGCAATTTTTATCATTAAACTTTTTTTAATCCCTTTTGATATTCTGGGAATTCTAACATGAACTCATTTAATTTCCACACAGGAATTATTGGAACTTTATTTGCAAACACAATATTCTCTTCCAGAAAAGTTACAATTAACGGATAAATAGCTTTTTTCTTTAATTTCGCGAATTTTTTATAACTTTTTGCGCGTGCAACTTGTTCTTGAGCGGCTTTTTTGAGTGCAGTTGTTTTTCCCACCCTCATAGACCACTTTTTGCAGTCAATGCATAAAATTTCATTAAAGCGCGCCGCAACAATATCAATCTCGTGCCTCTTTTTATTCAGAGTAAAGCGAAAATTCCTCTCAATTTCAAAACCATGTTCCTCTAAAATTGTTGCAACTATTTGCTCAAACTCCTGCCAAGCGTGTTCTTTTAAAATTTCCTCAATATCGTGGCCGCTTTTTAACAAATCTTGCAGCTCATCTATGTTCATATATTATACCATAAACTCCAAAGAGTTAAGAAAAACTTATATGTTAGTTCGTCCACTTAAATCTTGTGAAGTCAAAGCCTCATCGTTCTTCTTCAATCTCCCCAGACCTAGCTAAGCTACTATATTCTAAACCATTTGCAGAATTTATTGGTGCTTTATTAGGTGACGGTTCAATTGGCATTTACAAGTGCAAATCTAAAGAGGGCTATCAAATTATCCAGATGCTAAAAAGACACAATTTTAAGTTTATTCTTTCTCCGCCAAATCATCGCGCAAAGTTATTAAGGATACAATTAAATGGCCGTGAACAACTTCTTAAGTGGCTAAAATTAGTGAACTTTTCGAATAAGAAACATTTAAAAAAGATAACCAAATTCTTATATACTCCTGAGGGAAGTATATTACAAATAGCGAGGTAGGGCAAAGTTTCATCCAATAAGGGTGAACTCCCGAAGCCTGGAGTGCCCGTCGAAAACTTTTCTTGATTTAAAAAGAGAGTTTGCGGAAGGCTCATAGACCTCTCGTAAAGAGAGTTGAGGGACCCGAAGGTCGCTGGTTCAAAGCGCTGTGAAATAAATTAAGGTAATGCGTTTTGCGTGGTGAGTGGTGCGAAAAAATGGTTATGGGTTATGGGTAATGAGTTATGAGTTCTAAACTCAAAACCCACAACTCAAAACTCAAAACCTGGACAAACTTCGCAAATTTCACAGCGTGAAAATCCAGCCCTCGCTACTATTCCCCAAGTTTTATAAATTCTATTATCCTATCATCTACTATGAAAAAAACAATTTTGGTTGTTGCCATTATAATTTTAGTTGCTATAGTATTTGTTGTTGTGTTATTGCCTCAACAAAAGTCTGTTGATGCTGGATTTGCAAAGATTTGCTCTCAAGAAGAGTCTTTTGCATTTAAGTATTACGAATGCGAGTCCAATAATTTGGGAATTAAATATCGTGGAGGAGTAATATCAATAGGCGAGTTTTACGGCTCTATTTATTATGACGCTGATGGAAATGAAGTTATTAATTGCATCAGCGCAGGCGTAGTTGGAATGCCGCAAGAGCAATGGCAAAAATGCATTCCTTATAATGACTTAAAGTGTGAAAAAGATCTTTTTTGCAATATTAATTGCGATTTGCTGAACGGGAGCAATAGGGATACATGTTATTTATATCAGGTTATTGTAAAAGGAGACCAATCTCTTTGTACCAAAATTATTGATACTCAACTAAGAGAGTTCTGCTATTCTTGAGAATTTTGCTTTTTCACCGCATCCAAAAAATTCTTAAAAATCTGCCACTCAACATATTCTTTTGGTTTTAATTTTACTGCCTCGTGGAAATCAGTGCAGTGAGGATCATTTTCCAAATAAGCCGCTCCTGTTTTCGGAGTTTCCTCTGCATGGAATTGAACTCCATATGTTCTTTCATTATAGCGAACAGCTTGAATGCAGTCAGGACTTTTTGCTAAAATTGGATAACTTAAATCAGAATTGAAGCGCACAGCTTTTGTGTGATACTGAAATACTATGAACGGATTTGGCAATCCAAAAAACAATCTGTCGTTTTTTCCAGCAGGAGTTATCTCTACTTGCCGCCACCCTATTTCTGCATTTTCAAGCTTGTAAACCTCTGCGCCAAAAATCTCTCCAACAACCTGCGAGCCAAAACAAATTCCAAGCAAAGGTTTTTTTGCCTGAATTATTTGTTCTACTTCCTCTCTCAATTGCCTTGCATATGTATGCCTTTCCGAACTTGTATCAGAGCCGCTTATTGCAAAAATATCAAAATCATTAATTGAAGGAAACTCAAACTTTCGTGCTTCAACAATTTTTACTTTCAAACTTTTATCAGCTAATAGAAAAGCATCTCTAATCTTTTCGCTTTCATCAATTTTATTTTTGTGGCAGTCGTATATCAATAAGTTCATTTTGCAAAAGAATTCACGATAACTTTACTTACACTTTCAACTTGTTTCTCATTTATTATGAGAGGGGGCAAAAGTCTGATTATATTTATTCCAGATGTTTGGACTAAAACCCTGTTTTTCAAAGAAAATTCCACTTGCTCTTTAACAGGAAACTTTGATTCAACTGCTATCATTGCTCCTATTCCTCTTATTTCGCGAATTTTTTCATTTCCATTTAACTGTTCAAGATTTTTTCTTAATCTTTCGCCCATTTTTGCGCCCTTTTTAAGCAAGTCATTTTCTTCCAAAACTTCCAAACAAGCTGTTGCTGCTGCGCAAGCAAGAGCATTTCCACCAAAAGTAGAAGCGTGCTCCCCAACCTCTAACTTATCAAATAAATCAGCTCTTGCCGCGCACAATCCGATCGGAACTCCTCCTGCCAATCCTTTTGCAACTGTTAAAATATCAGGAGTAATTCCAAAAGTTTGTGCTGCAAAATAATTTCCTGTTCTTCCAAATGTTTGGATCTCATCTAAAATCATTAAAACTCCTTTTTCATTACAGAGTTCTCTTACAGCCTGCAAATAGTTTTTATCAGCAACAATTACTCCAGCTTCTCCCTGAACAGCTTCTAAAATAACCCCAGCAGTTTTTTCTGTAATTGCATTTCTTAGCTCATCAATATTGTTAAAGCTAATATGCGTAAACCCTGGAACCAAAGGCTCAAAAGGTTTTCTGTACTTCTGCCTGAAGGTTGCGCTCAGCGCTCCAAAAGTTCTTCCATGAAACCCGTTTTTCATTGCAATAAAATCAGTTTTTCCAGTTGCTTTTCTTGCGAGTTTAATTGCACACTCAACAGCCTCTGTCCCAGAGTTTCCAAGAAAAATTTTTGAATTTAGCAAAATCTTCGAAACTTTTTCAGCGAATTTCGCTCTTGCTTCAGCATAAAAAATTCCAGGAGTTGTTATAATTTTTTGCGCCTGCTCAGAAATTGCGCGGGCAATTTCTTTATTTCCATGCCCCAATAAGGCAACTCCATTTCCAGTTACACAATCAATATACCCTTTGTTATTTTTATCATAAACAATTGCCCCGCTGCCGCGAACTATCTCGAGATCTCTTTTTGCGTATGTGTTCGCAATTAATGTATCTTCAATTTCTTTGAAAGATTTCATCTTTCTATTACAGTTCCTTCTCCGTTCAGTGCTTTTGTAATTGGATTTTCCACAATTCCAGAGGCAATAATAAACTTTTTCACTCCAAATTCCATTGCTTCCTTTGCTGCAAGCAATTTCATTACCATTCCTCCAGAAACTTCATTCATTTTCTGCTCCAATTGCTGAGCAGGAATGCGCTTTATTACATTTTTATTAGAATCATAAACTCCAGGGACATCACTAAAGTTCAGAACAATTTCTGTCCCGAGTTCTTTTGCGATAAATGCTGCTGCCCTGTCTGCATTTACATTTAAAATTTCACCATTCTCTGAAAGAGCTATAGGTCCAACAACAGGAACGGAATTTTGTTTAAGCAATTTTTCAAAAGCTTCTCTACTAATCCCAGTAATTTTCCCTGTGTAATCCCCTTCCAGCAGCATTTTTCTTCCGTTCTCAATAATTTTTATTTTTTCCTTTCTCTGAGCGTGAATCGCTCCATTCAATCCACTTGCTTTTACACCATTTTTCTGCAAGACACTCACAATTTCTCTATTCAGCGAACTCGAAGCTGTATTAAAAATCTCAACAGTTTCCTTGTCAGTATATCTGCTTCTAATTCCCTGTACAGATGTAACCCACCTAGGAGTTTTTCCCAATTTTCTTGTCAGTTCATCCGCCTGCGGTCCAACTCCGTGGACTAAAATGCATGGCTCCTGCAAACTCTTTAAATCCTTTGCAATTCTTTCAACGCTGTTTGCAATGCTTCCGCCAATTTTTATTACAATTGTCATTTTATAAAATTAAATCGGATGCAATCCAAAAAATTCAAGCCCTTCTGTTTCTTTAAATCCAGAAATTATGTTCATTGCCTGAACTGCCTGTCCAGAAGCGCCCTTCATTAAATTATCAAGCGCACTCATAACAACAAGTCTATTAGAATTTTCATCCCTCTCAAATCCAATATCACAATAATTAGTTCCTGCCAATAATTTTGGCTCAGGATATCTATAAATCCCTTCGCGTTCTTTTACAAATCTTATGAATGGCTCAGCAGAATAATATTTTCTGTAAATCTGCCAAATTGCTTTTTCATCCAAATTTTCATTCAGAAAAACATGGCAAGTGCTCAAAATTCCTCTCACTAAGTCAACGGCATGCGGGCTGAATGAGATAACAGGCTTTACTCCGTTGAAATTTAATTCCTGTTCCATTTCCCCTGTGTGCCTGTGAAATGAAGGCTTGTATGCGCGCACAACATTTGCTCTTTCAGAGTGCATATCTGCCAAATCTGCTTTGCTTCCGCTAGCAGAACTTCCGACCTTTGAATCAACTACAATATGTTTTGTTTCAACAATCCCATCTTTTACTAATGGATATAGAGCAAGAATTGCGCTTGTTGCCAAACATCCTGCTCCTGAAACATAATTTGTTCTTTTCATCTCCTCCCTGTGTAGTTCTGGAATTCCATAAACAAATTTTTCAATTAAATCTGCGCATTCGTGTTTATGCCCATACCACTTCTCATATTCTTTTGGATTTTTTAATCTAAAGTCCGCACTTAAATCAACAATTTTTCCAGCATGCTTCATATAAGTTCTCATGTTTTTCATTGCAATGCCGTGCGGAACAGCAGTAAAGATTAAATCATAACTTCCAAGCTCACTTGTTTTGATAAATTTCAAATCAGTTGCCTTGCGCAAATTTGGATGAACTTTGCTTACTGAGCGTCCAGCATTTGAATCAGAAGTTGCAGTTTTAATTTCAACTTGAGGATGGTTCAATAGTATTCTCAATAATTCGCCGCCAGTGTATCCACTTGCCCCAACAATTGCAACTTCTATTGTCATTTTCTTACCTTCTTCATAGAGGAAAATACTTCTGCTTCTATTTTTCCAAGCCTTGTAATCATTTCCTCGCCACCCTTAAAACATAATCAATTATTAATTTTGGAAGCTCGGGATTGCTCTTTACTGTGTTTCTAAATTCAGGAGTATGATTTATCTCATGCACTAAAAATTCTCCATTTTTTTCCATTAAATCAACTGCTAAAACTCCGCCCCCAACAGCCTCTGAAGCTTTTTCGCAAATTTCCCTGAGCTCAGGAGTTAGTTTGCATGGCTCTGTTTCAGCTCCCTGAGCAGTGTTTGTTATCCAGTGCTCGGAAATTCTGTAAATTGCAGCAACTAATTCATTATCAATTGTAAATGCCCTTATATCTCTGCCAGGTTTTTTTATATACTCCTGAATGTAAAAAACAGAGTGAACAAATTCCCCTAAACTTTGCTTGTGCTCCAGAAGAGCTTCTGCAGCTTCCCTGTCAGATGCCTTTGCGATTAATCTTCCCCAGCTTCCAGAAACAGGCTTTAGAACAACAGGATATCCAAGCTCTTCAATTGCCTTTAATGCGCTCTCTCTGGAAAAAGCAATAACTGTTTTTGGGGTAGGAACTCCTGCTTTTTTCAAAAGCAGAGATGTCCAAGCCTTATCCCCGCAAATTGTTGAAACCTTAAAATTGTTTACAGTTGGGACATCACATTGTTCGTAGCAAGCAACTGAGTACAATCCCCGTGTAAAAGAGATACTCCTGTTTAGAACAACATCAAACTGAATATTACAGACTGCAGGGTCTATGTCAAAAGAACATTCTCTATCATCCACCATTGTAACTTTTGTATTTCTTCTCTTTTTCAGCTCCTCAAGTAGCATTTTCTCTTCTTCTCTTATCCTTGTGTAAAGAAATCCAATATTTGTCATTCTAGCTTGAAACCCTTATTCCTTTTAATATGAGCAATTAAACCTCCATCATTTAGAATTTCAAGCATTACTGATGGAAGTGCGCACGCTCTTAATTCGTTTTTTCTGCTTATATTCCTAATTGTCCCATTTTCTAAATCAACCTCCAACTCATCTCCTCCATTTATCTGGGAGGTATTAGCTTCCAAAACAGGCAATCCAATATTAATTGCATTTCTGTAAAAAATTCTTGCAAAACTTTTTGCAATAACAGCTCTTACCCCAAGGTGTTTTAAAACAATCGCAGCATATTCTCTGCTCGAGCCTGTCCCAAACCCAACTCCTGCCACAACAAAATCCCCCTGTTTTACATTTTTTGCAAAATCAGGATTAACATCAATTAAAGTATATTTCACAAGCTCATCTAAATTTCCGCGCAGATGATACACTCTGCCAGGGCAGAGCAAATCTGTGCTTATATTATCCCCAAATTTCCACACTCTGCTCATAGGTACTCCCTAGGGTCTGTTATAACCCCTTCAATTATTGTTGCAGCTGCAACTGCAGGACTTCCTAAATAAATTGATGCATTTGGATTTCCCATTCTTCCTTTATAATTTCTGTTCTGCGTTGACAAACAAACCTCTCCATCTCCTAAAATTCCTGCATGAATTCCAGGGCAGGCTCCGCATCCAGGAGCTGTTACAACTCCGCCTGCTTCCATGAAAATATTCACTAAACCTTCTTTTGCAGCCTGCATGTAAACCTCTGCGCTTGCAGGACAGACAATGAATCTTGTATTTTTTGCTCTCTGTTCTCCTTTTAAAATTTTTGCAACTATTCTTAAATCCTCTATTCTGCCGTTTGTGCAGGTTCCAATGTAAACTTGATTAACTTTTACCTCCCCAATTTCTGAAATTTTCTTAACATTTGCGACTGAATGCGGGGCAGCAACAACAGGCTCCACTTCTGCTGCATTGATTTCAATTGTTCTCTCATATTTTGCATTTTCATCTGCTTTTAATTCTTTGAATTGATTTTCTCTGCCGTGTATTTTCAGATAATCTCTTACAGTTTTGTCTGTTTCAATCAATCCTACTTTTCCTCCTGATTCAACTGCCATATTGCTCAATGTAAATCTTGATTCCATTGAGAGATTTTTAATTGTGCTCCCTGTGTATTCAAGAGATTTGTAATTCGCCCCATCCTCTCCAAGCATTCCAATTAGAGTTAAAATTATATCTTTTGAATAAACTCCTTTCGAAAGTTTTCCATTAACAGAAACGAGAATTGTTCCAGGAACCCTGAGCCAGATTTTTTCCAGATTCATAGCAACAGCAACATCAGTGCTCCCCATTCCTGTTGCAAAGCAAGATAAAGCTCCTGCTGTAACTGTATGAGAATCTCCGCCAATTAAAACAGTCCCTGGAATTGCATAATTCTCAACTAAAACCTGATGGCAGATTCCGCTCCCTGCCTCGTGAAATTTCGCGCCAGTTTTTTGTGTGAAATTTCTCAAAACAACTTGCGCATTTGCCAGTTCAGCCCTTGCAGCAGGCGCGCTGTGGTCAACAAAAAATATTGTATTTTTTGGATCTGAAAGAGAAAGCTGATTTTCCTCAAGCCTTTTTATTGCTAACGGCCCAGAGCCATCATGAGCCATTGTAGTTCTTACTCTCGCTACTATGGTGTCTCCTGCTCTTGTATCTTTTTTTGTGAGAGAGTTTGCACTGAGAATTTTTTCAGCAAGTGTTTGTTCCATCGTTAAAAGTTTGTGAAATTCGCGGATTGCTTCGCAATCCGACATGCCTTAAAATATTTATTCTCCCCAATCCTCTCCCGCAACCTCTGCAACTCTTAGAAGTTGGGTTTGCGGGTCAACAATCTCTAATTCAACTCCACACTCAGGGCAATCAACAATTTCTCCCTTCATCGCTCCATTTGGGATATTTACTGAAGCTCCGCATTCAACACATTCTGCCAAATCAATTCACCACGTTTCTTGTTTTTTCAACTAACAGAATTAGTTCACTATCTCCAATTTCTCCGCTTTTCTCTGCTGCGTTTCTTACTTCTTCTGCAAGCCGCATAATCTGTTCCTCTTGGAGATTTATCCCTAATTCGTTAAGCTTGTGCTTTATTAAGTTTTTGCCACTAAATTTTCCAAGCACTAAACGCCTTTTGTTTCCAACAGATTCTGGGGAAACAGGCTCATAAGCCTGCGGGTTTTTTATAACAGCTGCCGTGTGGATTCCTGCTGTATGTGTGAAAGCATGGCTTCCAACTATTGGCGCGCGATTGCTCAAAGGAATTCCACTTGCATTTGAAACATATTCT
>JBBIPJ010000002.1:11542-24456 GCA_037442905.1 archaeon | reverse complement strand
TGGCGGCAGTGTTATGGCGACTATTGGATGGGCAAAACTTGATAAAAAAACTAGTGTTCGACCGCCTTTTATTAAAATAGTTGAAAGAGTGAGAACGCACAGAGGTGTACCTGCGGATGTTTTTGCACTTGAAGACTGGGTGTTAAATGCATGGGGTACGTTTATGGATGAGGAAACAAGAAAGCAATGGGACTCATGGAAAAAATGCCGTCCCTCTAAATTAATTCGATGGCGGAGGCGGCACTGATATGGCCAAAAAATTCCCGGGTTTTCATCCGCCTTATGCAACTATTGAAGGAAGAAAAGCCCTCAAGTCAGGCTTAATGGAATATTTGAAAAAAAGCCTTGGGCCGTTTTGTTAACAGAGTTAATCAGAGAAGGAAAAGATGGTTTTTTAAGGCAAACATTTAAAGATGCAAAAAAGGAGGCCCCAAGCTCTAGAGATGAAGTAGTGTTTCGTGGCATCACTGAGCTAGTACGAGCCTATATAATCAGGCCATCAATTGAAAAAAAGCAGATAAGCCAGAGTTCTTTAGGATATTTGGGGAATACCTTCTTTTTTGTTCAAAAAGGCAGAGCAGGGTCGGCTAGTACTCAATTACTCACTCTCATCGCGCTTAGGGACGAAAGTCTAGAGAAATTCTATATTAGAATGCTTTTTGAGTATTGGGATTTTGTCCTCAACAAAAGGATGGAAAATGCCCCGCAATGGTTTAAAATATTGCACTGGTTATATGAGCACAAAAAAGGGACAGCTTCACAAATTGCAGAGCAGCTTAATACTAGTTGGAACAATGTTAATAATGCTATTAGATATGCAAGACTTAATAAAGAAACTATGTATCGACAGCCTTTTATTAAAATAGTTGCTAAGGTGAGAACGCGCAGAGGTGTGCCTGAGCATGTTTGGGCGCTTGAAGACTGGGCATTAAATGCATGGGGTACATTTATGGATGAAAAAACAAGAAGGCAATGGGACTCCTGGAAAAAATACCGTCCCTCTAATTTAATTCGATGGCATCGCATTGGGGGCCGCTTTAAAAAAATAAATTCCATTTAATTATGCAACAAACGCTTTGAATTTTTTGCCGTCTGAAGAACTTCGCCTAATTAAATCATTTAATGTCGGTTTTTCAATTCCCTTGCAATTGTGAAGCCGACATTAAATTTCATTTAATCAGGCAACTAATGCCTTGAAGTTTGGAACGCCTGAAGTACTTCGCCTGATTAAATGAGCGCCGGCGCCCGGATTTGAACCGAGAACTCCTTTCGGAACGCGCTTTCTTGCAAAGTTTCGAGGCGCGCGCAATACCGAATTCTGCCACACCGGCGAGCTTATGCGAGCCGGGTAGCGAAACTTCATTTACTTAACCAATTTCGCCTGACCGGCGAGCTTATGCGAGCCGGGTAGCAAAGCATGATTTATTTAACCAGCTTTGCCTGACCGGCAATTCTGTGAAATTTTTTAAGGGGCTGCGGTTTTCTGTTCTTAAATTGTTTTGGGGGGTGCGGGGGTGCGATTTTTATTTACCGCATTTCCGCATAATCGCAAGCGGCGTTCAATTTGTTCGATCCGCAAGCGACAATATTGATGTGCGATCCGCACCACCTCAGCACCTTAATTTACTTCAAAAATTCTTATCTCGACGATTTTTTCTGAAGCGCAGCCCAGATTGTTTCTTTAACATCAGCCATTGAGCGCTCAGCAATTCTTGCTAAACCTTCTTTTTCCAAAGCATATAATTCGTTTAGAACAAAATCCTCGTGTGCATGCAGTCTTTTTGCAATCTCTTTTACACTTCCCTTTCCGCGCGCAAGCTCTTTGTAAACGCGCTCTTTTAAAAGCTCCTTTTTCTCTTCCATGAGTTTCTTTCCCCACGGAGTTGCAATGCGCCTGCTTATTAAAGAGTCAATTTTTGAAATATTTGTTTCAAGCATTCGCATTAATCTTTCCCTTGTTGTTTGCCTATCTGAAGTAACTAACTCCAAAATTTCCCTGCCAGCTGTTTCAGAGCTCATATTTACAATTTGAATTCCATAAGCGCCTGCAAGCTCCTTTGCAATATCGCTTAATTCGCGATTAACAGCTACTATTGTCATTCCAGGCAATGTGTCCAGAGATAAACCAATTGCATCTTTTATAACTCTTGGGTCAACTCTGTTTGAGCGCCCTGTTTCAAGCTGCCTGCACTCAATTATGAAATCAGGGTTTGAGCGCGGGGAAATTCTGTGTGTTCCTCTGTACAAAGCATAATCAACAACTTGGGTTGTTCTTGATTCCCCTCTCAAAGGCATTCTATACCACAAACTAAAAGCTTGATTCTCAAAGCGCAAAATTGCAGTCGGCGGCTGATCTAGGGTGGCTGTCTGCCTTAATCCAGAGTGCTCATCCACCCTGAACTCTCTGGTTAAGGAATCAAAAACTTCGTGCTCAACCTCTTTTTTTGATTTAATAAAGGCTATTTGAGCAAGCTCTTTTTGCTCGCGCTCTTTTGAAGATTCTGATTTGAAAATATCGAATATTCCAGGCATACCTGTAATATATATAACTTTTATGGCTTCCGCTAGCTAGCGTAAAAAAGAAAAAGTCGCTATTTAAGTTCGCTTAGTCGTATTTGCCAGTTAGGGTTCCACTTTCTGTCAAGGTTAGTCCCTCCACAGTGTAGTTAATATCTACAGCAACTCCTGTATAGGGTCTTCCTTTTGCTCCTGCTGTAACCCCAGTGCATGTAACTGTCCAGTTCTCTCCGCTGTTTTTGCTTCCACTTGCCCCTGCGCAAGTTCCACTGTTTGCAATACTTAGGCTGTTCATTGATATTGTGCGGCCTTGCTTATCAGCATTCACTAAAATTATAGTTGCGCTTCCATCGCTGCCAATTCTGAAGTTTGTTCCTACATTAAAGGTATCAAAGCCGCTGGATGTCTTTCCTGCGCTTGGAGTAAATACATTGAGCCTCCAGAGAACTACTCCTACAATTATGACTATAATTATGGCCCATCCATAGGTCATGAGGTACTCCATAGCTGTCTGACCCTTTCTGCTTCTCATTTGGCGTATCACCTCAAATCAACTAATGGAGGTGTATTTAAATAGCTTTCTCCGCTGTTTAAATTCCAAAAGCAGCCCCAAAAGCATTTGTAATAAATACTTTTACTAAAAGAAAAATTACTATGCCTACTATAACAAAAATTGGGGCCATTTCAAATCCGCGCTTTTCATCCCCATATCTTATAAGCCCCATTAAAAGAGCTGAAAAAAATGTTGTTAGAATTATTACACTAATTGAGAAGTAAAGAAGGAAATCTGCACTTACACTTGTACTAAAAGTGAGCAGTGAAACTCCTGTTTCCTGTGCTTTTGCTGAGATTTCTCCAAGTCCTGTTATAACCGTGAGCCTGGTAAGCATTTCCACAAAAAATCCGGATATTGCAAGCAAAAATGGCGCGCCTATTAAAGCAGCGAATAAAATAAACATGCTGTACATTGCTATATTGGCAGACATTTCTTTTCTCAATATGTCCAGTGCTCTTATTTCAGAAGCTGTTTCATTGAGAAGCCTGCCAAGCTCGCCCCCTGATTCAAGCCCTTCAACTATCAAGCGCACTGTTCTCTCCAGAATGTGTGATCTTACTCTGGAAGACATGTTTTCAAATGCAATTGTTATCGGAGTTCCGCCCAGAGTTTCTGCGCCTG
This sequence comes from archaeon, assembly GCA_037442905.1. Classification (GTDB taxonomy): domain Archaea; phylum Undinarchaeota; class Undinarchaeia; order Undinarchaeales; family Naiadarchaeaceae; genus Naiadarchaeum. The sequence goes on along the minus strand of JBBIPJ010000002.1, from coordinate 20,762 downwards.
TTTTTTTTATCTCTGTCATTAAAGGCCCGAATTCAGGCCTTGCAGAAAGCCAAATTGCTCTGTCAGGAGTCATCCCTGCCCTTATATTTGCTGACATTAGCTGCAGTGCGCTTGGAAGAACAACTTCAATTTCCTTTGCCCGCTTATCAGCTTGAATGCTTAATCTTAAATAAGGAGTGGAGAAGGAGAGCACAAAAATAGCTATTCCAGTAATTATTGTGTATATGGGATTGGCTATCTTTAAAAAATAAGGCAGAGCAGCAATAACAACACTCAGTACAATACTTGATACAAATCCTTTTCCAACCCATGATTCAATATGCTCCTCCCTTCCAGAATAGCGCAATAAAATTTCAGCTTTTGCTGTAAGGCTTTTTGGAAGAATACGGCCAATTTTTTCAAAGAGGGGGCTTTTTGCCTCTCTTATTTTTATTTCCTGCTTCTCAACATGCGCTTCTGCCTCTTTTTTTAAAATCTCCAAACTTTTTTTAAGCGCCTTTTTATCTATTTTAACCATTAACTTATCACCATCGGGCGTTTAGTTTCCATACAGCCTCGGCCGCTTAACAAAGGTATGATAGGCTGGCGCTCATGAGGGGACATTCTCGCCATAAAATTTTTAGCGGAGAAGTCCCCTTTACTTCTCCTTCTATGTTTCCCTGAGGTGCCGAACTTATTATTCATCAGCTTATCACCATCGGTCTTTTAATTTTCATAAAACTGAGGAAAAAAACCTGGAAAAAAACAACCATTATAACTATTAAGTAAAAAATTTCTTTTCCTGCAACTGCTCCTGCAAACGCGCTTATGACAATAAAGAAAGTTATTCCGAGCGATGGCAGAATAATTCCCATCATCATGTACATCATTGTCCATGGATTCATTTCGCGCCCATATTTTCTAATTACAATTAATTGCTCCTGTTCAAATTCAGAAACAAGCGTTTCCAGAGTTATCCCAATATCAGCGCCTGCCCTGAGAGCATTTGAGAGCTGCCATATAACCTGTCTTAATTGCAGAGATGGATTTTCAAAAGCAGCCCTTTCAAGCGCATCCTCGTCTGGAATTCCAGCATTTATTTTTTTTACAATTTTGCCGAACTCTTCTGATACAACTCCATATCCTCCTCGTGCAACAGATGCCATTGTGTTGAAAAGAGTGACTCCTGATTTAACCTCTATTAGAGCATGCCTTAGCGCAAACAATAAATCCCTTTCAAGAGTTCTGGTGCGGGCTCTAGCCCTTACAAGTGGGTAGGAGATGAGATAAAAAAATGCAAGCGCTGTTATTGAGCCGCTTACAAGAAAAATAAGATAGAGATTGGCTATAATCTCGTTGGGGGTTGCAGCAACAACTGCTCCAAACATTATTGCAAGTGTTAGAGAAAGCCAAAAAAATGTTGAAAAAATAACAATGGAAAGATAATCAATAGCTTCAATTTCAAGCCTTCCCTGGATTAAATTTGTTTCCAGATTTGGAAAATGTTTCAAAAGCTCCTGGGCTATTCCCCGAAAACGCTGGCTATTTTTCTTTGCTTTATCCAGTTTAAATGGGATGAATGGAATTACTTCAGGCATTTAAATTATTTCCCAAGTATTTCAGAAGGGCTCTTGTTTTTATTTACAGTATCAACAACATAATCCTCATCAGTATAATAGGAGTTTACTATTTTCCCAACAGAATTTATCTCGCGCACATTATTTTTGAGCATCCATCTCAAAATCTTTTCTTTATTTGCAAGATTTTTCTCCATTTCATTTGTGCCCATTCCTGTTCTCACCTGTAGTTCATCAATAATTCGTATGCTTTTATTCACAGGAATCATTTTGTCTTTTACAGGCTCCCACCTGTATAGGAGATTAAAGTTAACTCCAGCCCCCTTTTCAGCTTTTTTAGGGACCACAACCTCAGCAACTTGAAAAGTTCTTCTTATGTTTAGCCTCCTCTGCCTGAATTGAACTAAAATTAAATGCAATGTTTCAAGCATTTCCTCAGGAACATTTATTGGCGGATTTACAAGCCTTCTGTAAGTCTGGTCAATAGTATCAGCGTGCAGTGTTGAGTAAACAGAGTGTCCTGTGTGCATTGCCTCAAACAAAACTTCAGCCTCTCTTGCTCTTCGCACCTCCCCGACTATAATTCTATCTGGCCTCATCCTAAGCGAGTTTATCATTAACTCAAGCATAGTTACCTCTCCTTTTCCCTCAGGATTTGGGCTGCGCGTTGCAAGAGGAATCCATTGCAGGAAATTTGGGAGTTGCAATTCTCTTGTGTCCTCTATTGAAATTACCCTCTGGTTTGACGGCATAAAAGCTGTCAAAGAATTCAGCATTGATGTTTTTCCGCTTCCGGTTCCTCCTGCGATTAAAAGGTTTATCTCGTTTTCAATTCCAAACCAGAGAAGAGCTGCAATATCTGGAGAAAGAGAATTAATTTTTGGGTCTATAAAATCAATAACTGTCCAAGGAGTGCGCGCAAATTTTCTTACTGTTAATGTATTTCCCGCAGTTGATATTGGAAATAGTGTTGAATTAACTCTATCCCCTGATGGAAGTCTCGCATCCATGAGTGGATTGAGATTTGTAATCTCTCTGCCAACTCTTCTGCCTATAACAGATGCAAAATTATGGATTTGCTCCTCGCTCTCAACTCTTATATTTGTTTTCAGCCATCCATGCTTTCTGTGATAAACCCAAACAGGCTCATCAGCCCTGTTAATTACAACCTCTTCAATATTATCATCTGAAAAAAGAGGCTCAATCTGTCCAAGTCCGAGCATTTTGTGCAGCAAATAATTAATAACAGTGCTTTTTTCATCCTGCGATAGCTTTGGGAGCTCTTTTTGTATTATTTTTTCAGCAGTCTGTTTGTATCTCTGCTTTAAATCTTCAAATGCCTTCGGATCAACAATTTCCTCAACCCTTACCTTTACTTCTTCAATCAATCTGTTCCTGATATTTTCCAGCAAAATGAGGGTTGCTTTTTCTATCTGAGGGGTTTCAAGATTATACGCAGCAACAAATTCTTTCGGCTCGCGACTAATATTCACATTTAAAAAAGTATCCCCTACCTTTATCCTATAAGAGTCTGACATTTCTTTTTTTCGTTCTGTCATTTTCAGTTTCTCTTTGCAATTATTTTTTTGATGGCTTTTTCTCTCTGCCCAATACTCCCTGCAAAGTATTTATGAGCCTTTCCTTTATCCTCAAATGATCATACGATTTAGTGAGTTTTTGTATATCTCTTATTTCAGATTCAATGCGCTTTAAATCTTCTCTGAGCGCTTTTACTCCCTGCACTCCCATTTCAACTCTCTTTGCCTCATCCATCCTTTTTCTTGCTGTATCTATTAATAAGAAAGTTGCTTTCTGAAGCGCAGAAATTCTTTGCTTTGCACTTTCTATTGCTCTTTCCAACTCTCTTTCCTCTGTTTCAGCGCGCTGGAGCTCTTTTTCCATTTTGCCAATAGAAATGCCAACCTCTTTTACTTCTCCAATTTTCTTCTCAAGCTCTTTTACCTCTTTTATAGCAACCTCAGCCTTAATCTCTGGCTTCTGAACTCTTTCTTTGGGCTCAGCAGCCTTTTTTGGCATTTCAACTTTTTCAGGAATTTTTCCACCAGAATACTGCTCCAGAATTTCCTCAAGTTCTCCTTTTTCCTCTTCTATTGCCTGGATTTTTTCCTTAACCTCTGTGCCCTTTTTAAATTCGCGTGCAACAATTTCAGGCTCACCAAGTCTTGGATAGTGGATTTCAATTCCTGTTTCCTCTTTGTGCTGGTTGAGAAGCTTTGCCCACTGCTCTACCTGCTCCTCGCTTATCCCAAGTATGCTGGAAGCTTCCTTAAAAGTAAGCTTTCCGTGTTTCAGTATCTCAGATACAAACTTATCTATTGAGGTTTCAAGTTTTGATGGCATTGAAAGTTGGTAAAGTTCGCGGATTGCCTGCGGCAATCCGGCACAATGTGAAGGTTTGTGAGCTACCAAATTGTATAGCTATCCACACAATGGGTAGTTGCTTAACGGATGAATTAATTTCCCAATGATGCTACCCATTGTGCAGCCTTCACATTGTGAAGCAACCTAATCGTATAATTGTTGGGCTGTTAGATTATAAAAGTCTTTGTGCGCTGGAGTATCTATCCTAAACCAGGGATAATTATTAGTAACATTTACAACTTTCTTACCCTGCAGCGCAGGCCCAAAAAATAAATGGTCAACAACAGTTTGATTTGATTTTATAACATCCGGCTGGACTTCCTGGGGAATTTTTGTCTGCAGCTCATTCACATCAACAAAAGTTTCAAGCCCAATTGTTATATTTGAAGTATTAATTGTTATTCCTTCGTCAGCAAGCGCGCTCTGTGTGCGGTTTAGATAATAGTTATGCCTTGCCGCATCCACCGGAGAGCCTAATTTATTTTCTAATCTCTCAAAATAGGAAGGCCCATCCTGGCTTGCGTGATAAAGTTTAAGCGCAACATCTGTGTTAATGTAGGAGACATTGCCGTGATTTCCAACACTTGTATTATCTCTTACAATTATTCTTGTTGCATACCCTTTTGAACCCAGGACATAAAGCGGATCTTCCAATCCCTCAACTGAAACATTTGCATTTATCCATTTTTTTCCGCGGGGAAGAGTTCCATTAAAAGAGCAATATCCAAGCCCATCGCGGATTGTTAAGTTATTAATCCTAATTCGCGCCCAGTATTCCCAGGATGTGTGCGGAACAGAATCAACCTCCATTAAACCTGCATCCAAATTCAAAATAAAATTTCTCTGTTGCGCAAGGGTGATTATTTTAGCAGTCCAGTTTTTAAGTGTTTGATTCTGGAGTTCAGGAACTTCATTTCCCCTAAAACTTGCGTTTAAAGTGAGCTCGTTTAAAGTTGTTTCAGCGCTGTTTAATGGAGTGCCATTGCTCACAACTGTGTCAATTGCAAAAATAAGCGCGCGCGAGGCTGAAATACTTGTTGCGCGCCTTAAATCTTTTGTCATATCATCCAAGAAAGAATTCAGCTCATCGCAGCGAACTCTGTAAACAACAGATTCCCCATGCTCTCTTGTTTGCTCAAGCCTTACTACAAGAATTGCAAATATTACAACTACAAAAAGAGCTGCTGCAACTGTTAATAACAGCCCTCGGTTGCTTCGGATTGCGGAGCAATCCACGGACTTCACAAACTTTCTACTCATTGCCACACCTCTAATGTGAATCTGGAGGGACCCCAGAGAGTTGGAATTCCTCCTGCAGAAACTGTTTCGTTTGCAATCTCAAGCGCACCTAAATCAATGCCCAAAGCCTCTGCCCTGTCCCCAAGCCTTTCAAGTGCATCATCTAAAGCATCTGATTGCAAATCAAAAACTTCTCCATACGGAACAGCAACCCTTGCCAAAAATGTGTATTCAACATTTGAGCGGCCAATTATTTTATCAATAATGACAGTATCTCCGCTTTTGTTGAAATCAGTTATTTTAGCATAATTAGTGCTGTTGCCTTTGTATTTATCAGGGTCAACATAGACTCTTGTTGGCACTGCTTTTAGGCTTGGAGATTTAAATGCAAGGCTTTCTGGTTTTCCAGGATACCATGCAGAAGCATTATCCATTGTTGTGAATGCCTGCGCAATGTTTACAAAAGTCTCAAACAAAGGCTCCTCCTCTGGCTGCAAATTAAATGTTAGCTGCTTTGGATTTTCAGGAGTCCCTCCAAATTCTACAATTTTCGTTATATCAATTTCCCCGAATCCAAATTTTTGCTGGGAGGTTGTATAATTAATTTCTATGAAAGAATTTGGAGAAATTATTGTTGTTCCTTGCCCCCAAGCATCATCTCCATAGGAATTCATGTAAATTGCAATTACATTTGTTCCCATAATAGTGTAATTTGTAAGGTTTAAATCATAAATAGGAGTGGCATTTGGAACTGCATCGCTGAAAACAGGATTGTCAGAATTTACATAAACTTCCACATCGCTGTGATTATAAATTTGTACTTCATTTGGATGATTGTAAATGCTCTCTCCCTCCAAGTGCAGTTTTGCTGTTATTGAGCTAGCATTTTTCGGAACAAAATATGGAATTATTGCCCAGACTCCATTGTCCCCCTTAATATAATCAAAAAATTCCTTGTGCTTAACATTTCCAATTTCAATTAAACTCTCATTGCTAGAAAATGTTACAACTAAAAACATTCCAGGATGCAGGTGGGAAACAGCATGCGGCGCCCCGATTCGCAGTCTTACATCATTTATTCCAGCCTGAAGTATTGTTTTGACATCAACTTTTCCAAAGGCTGCTGTGCTTTTATAAACATCTTCTTTTTGAGTGTAAAGCCACTGAATGTCATCTTTTTTTTGATTTCCGTTTACTTTTAATTCCTTAAATTCAGGGCTTGCTTGCTGGCTTCCATATCTGATAGAAACATAAAGAGTTGCGCTTTGCACAACCGTATCATTTGGAAGAGTGAAATTCTTTTTAATCTCAAATTCCTTTGCAGTCCACCCACCTCCTGAAACATGAAAAGGGTAAACTCTTGTTGTTGTGCGGTTGGAAATTTTTGTTGCAAAAGCTCTTGCAACAAATCCTGTCTTCTTTCTTCCCTTTGAGAATCCAGAGGCAACTCTGTTTGATATTGCAAGCTGGCTTGAGTTTGTCTGCTCAAGGTAGTCATCGTTCTCGTAAATTGACTCATTTTCAAAAGTAAGTCTATAGCCAACATTCGGAGGAAGGAGTTTTTGCAGTGAATTTTTAGCAATATTGCTTGCATTTACACAATCTGGATTGTCAGTAGGAGTGGAGCAATTTCCAGCTGCCCAGTATGCTCCTATATCATCCAGCGTTCCAATCTTGCTCATAACTTCCAAAGAATCTTCAGCTGTGTAATGCAATTGTTCATAGTTCAAAAAAGGCGATTCGCTCCTTGAGGTTAAAAGCGCTGTTGCGAAAACAAAAGCTCCAATCACAATTACAAGCCCAATTACAGCATCCAATGTAAATACAAATCCCCTCTTGTTTAAATTTGGAATTTTTACTTCCATACGTATAGATTAATTATAATTTCATTCCCGTCATAAACAGCCATCCTTCTTGTTTTCATTATATCAGAGCTGTTCTCAAATCCAAGACCGCATGCAATTGTTGTGTTATTAATTATTAGCTGGCTGCTATTTGCATATGAAAAATTTAAGAGGTAATCAAATCCTCCCAATCCCAAATTTGTTTTCTCAGCCTGATAATCACAATCTCCCAGTATTTTCAATCGGGTTGAGTTTAGCTCTCCTGTTGCATTTACCGCAAGAATCCTTGTTAAATAATTGCTGGCATCAAAAGCTGCCCTCTGCATATCGATTCTGCGCTGCCGCAAATTTATTTCATTTGAGCCTATTGTCCAGTATAGAAGAACAAGCGTGAGCATCAAACTCATTAAAGAAAAAGCCACTAATACATCTGTTGAAAACAGCTGAGCTTTTCTATTTCTATTTTGCTTAACCCTTTTCAATAAAAATTGTGCCATTTATGTTTTTCAAATCAACTCTTCCTTTTTCAATCTGAGAATATGAAAATTTGTTTGTTATAAGCCTGCACGAAACAGACTTTCTGCTCGTATTTGCATACAGAGTTCTGGTTGTTATGCTAAGATTGTAATCAAAATTATTGACTTTTTGCGGCAAACTCATATGCGCTGTAAAGCCGCTTCCGCCTGCTGCAGCCAAGTTTATTGCTGTTGCGAAATCATTGCACACTCTTTGAAGATTAAATTGGAGATTTACATCAGATGTTGATTTGTTTTGTGCAGCAATTATTGCATAAAAACCCATGAACATCACTAAAACTACCCCAACCATGCTTAGGAATTCAATGCTTACCTGAGCTTTACGCATGCGTAACATTTACATAATCCCCAAATGACTGGACGCTTATTTTATAGAAGCCCTTATTTGTTGTTATATTGCCCACTAATTTTGTTTTTGCAGTGGCTGCAAGATCTGTTTTTCCTCCTCTTACTCTCACACTCATTATAATTGTTTTATCATTGAAAGTTATTGAATTAACATTCTCCGGAATCTGCACAACTAAGGTTGCTTTTGCAGGATATCCCTGCGAATGAACAAGATTTGCAGATTCAACAATATTATTTACAGCCGCAGATGCTGTGCTTACAACAGCTGATTGCCGCGCAGAGAGAGTGTAATTATATGCAAATACAGTTAATCCAAGCAAAATAAGGAGTGCAAAGCCTATTGTCACAAGATACTCCATTGCAGCCTGGGCTTTTTGTGCTGTTTTTTGCATGTTGTATTATAATTAAGGTTAACTTATAATCTTAACTCAGGCAAATAATAACCTTTATAAATCAAATATAATATAATAAAAAGACATCCGGCAATGGTGCTGCAGGGTTAGAGCAGCAGATGCCCTCTGGGCTTAGTCCTATGGCATTGGGTAATAGCTTTATCCAATGTTATTTTTGAGGGTTATTATTGAAGTAAATTAAGTCTAGTAGCTTGTAGCTAGTAGCTAGTAGAAACGGAGGCTACAAGCTTCAAGCTACCAGCTACAAGCTAATACAAATTTCAAAGAAAAAATGGGCCGAATTCATGCCCCGCGAAGGGGCTCTATGCAATTCTCACCGCGCTCAAGAGCAGCGCGGCCATATTCCAGAGTGCGCACATGGCCTCATTCCAAGGAAGTAAAATTATTGGGATTTGCCGGCTACAAGGCTGGCATGACCCATACTTTTATTCTTGATTCAAGAAAAGACACTCCAACATCAAATCAGGAGGTTTTCACTCCTGTTACAGTTCTTGAGTGCCCGCCTCTTTCTGTTTTTGCTGTCCGCGTTTACGACAAAACTCCCTATGGTTTGCAACTGAATTCTGAGTTTTGGGTTGATAAAGTTTCTAAATTTTTGCCGCGCGCAACCTCTCTTCCAAATAAAACTCCTTCTGCTCCTGAAAATTTGTCAGGAACCCATGTCACAGTTCTTGTTCATACAAAGCCTTTTGATTCTGAGCTTAAAAAAACCCCTGAAATTTTTGAGATTGCTGTTGGCGGGGAAAAATTCGAGGAAAAACTGCATTATGCAAAAGGTTTGCTTGGAAAAGAAATAAAAGTTTCTGATTTGTTTAAAGAGGGGGAGCTTGTTGATGTAACTGCTGTTTCAAAAGGAAAAGGGACACAGGGCCCGATTAAAAGATTCCATGTAAAGATGCAAA
>JBBIPJ010000002.1:0-11529 GCA_037442905.1 archaeon | reverse complement strand
ACAGCAGAAGCCTTATCAGAAGGCATGTTGGTTCAATAGGAGACAGGGCTGCATATGTCCGTTTTACAGTTCCAATGAGCGGGCAAATGGGTTATCAGACAAGGACTGACTTTAACAAATTAATTGTAAAAATCGGAAAAGCAGGTGAACATATTACACCTTCCGGCGGTTTCTTGAATTATGGCGCAGTTTTGAACGATTTTGTTTTAATCAAAGGCTCTGTTCCAGGCTCTGTAAAAAGACTAGTGAGATTTAAATTAGCTGTTCGTCCTCCTTCTCAATTCAAAGTTCAGAAGCCGAATATAACTTATGTGAGTGTGGCTTCAAAGCAGGGAAAGTAAATTAAGTTTGTGGTTAGTAGTAAGTAGTTGGTGGTGCGTAATGCGTTATGCGTGGTGCGAATAAATGGTTATGGGTTATGGGTAATGAGTTATGAGTTCGGAACTCAAAACCCATAACCCAAAACTCACAACCTGGACAAACTTCACAAATTTCAAAGAAAATAAATGAAAGCTGAATTGCTAAAAATAAACGGGGAGAAAGCAGGGCAAGTTGAAATGCCCTCAGTGTTTACTGAAGAGTATCGCCCAGATTTAATCAAGCGCGCATTTCTTGCTCAGCTTTCAAATAAAATCCAGCCATGGGGTGCAAATGAACTGGCAGGAATGAGAAGAATTGCAGAATCCTGGGATGTTGGAGGCGGAAGGGCAAGAATCCCAAGGGCAAAAGCAGGCCCTCACAGAGGAGCAAGAGCAAGAGGATTCCGCTTTCGTTCAAAAGGAAGGTGGTTCCCTGCTGCAGGCAGAGCACTGGTTGTCCCAGGAACAGTTGGAGGAAGAGAAGCCCATCCTCCAAAACCTGAAAAAGTTTTGTCAGAAAAAATAAACAAAAAAGAATTGCGCAAGGCATTGAGAAGTGCGATTGCAGCAACTGCAAATAAAAATCTTGTAAGTGCGCGAGGGCATATTATTGATTCAGTAAAAGCTATTCCGCTCGTAGTTGATGATTCAATCTGCGATTTGAAAAAAGCAAAGGACATATTCAAAACTTTAAACGCACTTGGGTTGCAGAAAGAGATTGAGCGCGCCTCAGAGGTTTCACAGCGCTCTGGAAAGGGAAAAATGAGAAACCGCAGATACAGGAGAAAAAAATCTGTTCTTGTGGTTATCCCAAAGGCTAAAGGAAATTCGCACAAATTTTTTGCAAATCTCCCAGGAGTTGATGTTGCAACAGCTATCCAATTAAACATATCACTGCTAGCCCCTGGTGCAAATGCAGGCAGGCTTACAATTTGGACAAAGTCAGCTTTGAAAGAAATTGAAAAAATGTTTGAGAATCCATGAACCCGAATGATGTAGTTCTTTACCCATTGCTAACTGAAAAATCCATGGATAGGGTTGATAAAAACAATGAATTGGTGTTTGTTGTTTCAATGAACGCAAATAAGAATCAAATACAACAGGCTGTTGAGAAAATTTACGCAGTGAAAGTACAGCGCGTGAACACAGGCATTGACAGAAAAGGAAGAAAGCGCGCATATGTAAAACTTGCAAAGGAGTTTCAGGCAATTGATATAATGACGAAGATGGGGGTAATATAGTTGAAGTAAATTAAGGCTAGTAGCTTGTAGCTCGTAGCTAGTAGTCGAGATAATTTAAAATCATGCTACAAGCTTCAAGCTACCAGCTACAAGCCAATACAAATTTCAAAGAAAAAATGGGAAAAATAATTCGCGCACAAAAAATTGGAAAGTCTCCAAGGAGAAAATCTCCAGGGCATAGATTTAGGGCGGATGTTATCCATCCGAAATTTGGAATAACAGAAAACCATGGAAAAATAATTGATATTGTCCATGATCCTGCAAGAACTGCTCCGCTCACTTTAATTGAATTTGAAAACGGAGAAAGATTGTATACAATTGCGCCTCTTGGAGTAAAGATTGGGCAGACAATTGTTTATGGGAAAACAGAAATTGCCGAAGGAAACATTACTTTTATTGGAGATATCCCAGAGGGAACTTTAGTTTATAATGTTGAAAGCGTTCCTGGAGATGGCGGAAGGTTTGCAAGAAGTGGAGGGACTTTTTGCAGAATTGTTACTCATGACCAAAGGGGAACAGTTATTCAACTTCCATCAGGAGCTTTCAAAACAATTGACTCAAAGTGCAGAGCCGCAGTTGGAATTGTTGCAGGCTCAGGAAGAAAGGAAAAACCATTCCTGAAAGCAGGAACGCATTTCTATGCAATGCGCGCAAGAAACAGATTGTGGCCTGTTGTTAAAGGCGTAAACATGAATCCTGTTGACCATCCATTTGGAGGAGGAGGGCATCCGCATACTGGCAAGCCAAAAACTGTTGCAAGAAGCGCGCCTCCTGGAAGAAAAATTGGCTCAATAGCAGCAAGGAGAACCGGAAAAAAGAGGTGAAGTAAAAAGCTAGAAGCTCGAAGCTAGACGCTGGACGCCTAGGCTCAAAGCCCAAGGCTGATTGCCCACAGCCGCACAAACTTCAAAGAATAAAATGGCAAAAATATTTACTTTCAGAGGTTTCACATTGGAAGACTTGAAAAAAATGAGCCTGGAGGAGTTTGCAAAAGTTGCGAATGCAGAAGTCAGGAGAAAATTATTGCGAGGAATGCCTGAGGAACATAAAAAACTTCTCCTGCGCTCAAGAAAAACTTCAGCACCTCTGAAAACTCATTGCAGAGATATGATTATATTGCCGGAATTTGTTGGCAAGCAGTTTAATGTTCACAATGGAAAGGAATTCGTTCCAGTAAGAGTTGAGCCAGAGATGATAGGCCACTACCTTGGAGAATTTGTAATGAGCAGAAAACGCGTGCAGCACAGCGCTCCTGGTATGGGAGCAACAAGAGCAAGCAAGTATGTTTCACTAAAATAAGGAACTAAGATGGGAGATCTAAGCTATGCATTTCAGCAAAAAATAGAAGAAAAAATTGTAAGAGCTCAGGGAATGGATTTGAGAATAAGCCCGAAAGAGAGCTATGAGGTAGCGAATGCTTTGCGCGGAATGAATATTGTGAAAGCAAAGAAGCTTTTACAGGGAGCAATTGAACTCAAAACACCAATTCCATACAAGCGATATAATCGTTCTGGAGTTGGACATAGGAAAGGCCATTTTGGTCCAGGAAGATTTCCAGTTAATACAAGCAAACAATTTCTGAAATTGCTCGATCTTCTAGAGGCAAACGCAACTTTCAAGGGATGAAAAAAGAACAACTCGTGCTATTTCACATTGCAACTCATAAAGCAGCGCCTGTTAGGCATTTTTTTAAAGGCTCTCCTCACTTTACGCAGACAACCCATGTTGAAATTGTTGCAAAAGAGCAAGAATTAAAGGAGAAACCAAAAAAGAAAGAGGTGAAGAAGTAGGTTGCCTCAATTTGCCGAAGGCAAATTGCGAACTTAACAAACTTTCAATGGCAGTTGAGAGAAAGTTTCTGCAAGAATATCTGAAAAAAGTTCTTGTGGATAGATATGTGCGAGAAGAAAAAAGTTGGGGTAGGAGATACAATAGTTAAGCGCACCCCCCTTGGGGCGCGCATAATTATTGAAGCTGTCAAACCTGGCTTGGTAATAGGAAGAAGGGGAAAGAATATTCAGGCTTTAACAGATGCAATAAAAGATAAATTCAAAGTAGAAAATCCGCAGTTAGAAGTTGGAGAGATCCCTATTCCAGAATTTAATCCAGGAATAATGGCAAAACAACTTGCACAAACTCTGGAAGCAGGCGTTCATTTTAGAAGAGCATGCTATAATATGCTCCAGCAGATAATGAAAAAAGGCGCACTTGGAACAATGATAGTTATAACAGGAAAAATTTCAGGCGCTCGTGCAAGGAGTGAAAAATTCAAAGCTGGTTATATACGCTACTGCGGCGAGCCTGCTCTAATCTATGTAAAAGAGGCAACAACTCAGGCAAATTTGAGGCCAGGGATAGTAGGAATTAAAGTGAAAATAATGCCACCTATTGAAAAAGCAATAGACGAGGTGGGGTTGAAAGAAGTAAAATATACAGAAGCCGGAAAAGAGGCAGAAATTGCCCACGAGGTTGTTTCTGAAGAGAGCAAAAAAGAGGCAAAAGCAGAAGCAACTACTAAAAAGCGAACAAAAAAGAAAGCAGAGGCGAAATAGGAATGTCAATAATAAGAAAAAAAGAGTTGAAAGCAATGCCTTCCTCTGAATTGAAGGCAAAATTAGATGAATTAAGAAAAGAACTGCTCTCAGCGCGTGCAAAAACATCCTCAACAAAAGTTTCTGATAATCCTGGAAAATACAAGCAAATCAAGAAAACAATCGCTCGCATAAAAACACTTGCGAGCCAGAGGAGGTTGAAAATAGAGTAGGTTGCTTAGGATTTGCGATAGCAAATCCGCGGATCTTACAAACTTTAAGCAATGGCAATTTGCAAAATATGTGGTTTGCCAGAGGAAACCTGCATGCACAGCCAGCAGTTGGGCCAGGGCGTGCAGATTAAAATAACAACAGAGACACGCAGCTATGGGAAAAAGGTAACTGTTGTGAGCGGAGTTCCTCCAGAGCAAATAAGCGAGATAGCAAAAGAGCTGAAAACAAGATGTGCAGCTGGCGGAACTATCAAAAATGGTAGGATAGAGATTCAGGGCGAACACAACAGGAAAGTAAAGGCAATACTTGAGGAAAAGGGATACAAAGTATTGTAATGACAATAGCACCCCAAAACCTTGTGAGATATGAGCTCACAGGGCTTGAAGTGGAAGTAGTAAGCAGTAAAGATCCAAACAAAATTGGGATAAAAGGAGTGATAGTGGAGGAGAGCAAAAATTTGCTCACAATAAAAACTCCAAAAAGCGAAAAAATAGTTCCAAAGAAAGAATGTGTATTTCGCTTTTCGCTTGGAAAAGAAAAAGTTGATATAAGCGGAGAAAAACTGGTTGGAAGGCCAGAGGATAGAATAAAGAAATGACACAAGCAGAATGCAATGATTTGCACTGCCCCAAACATGCGGGCTTTTCTACCCATGGTGCTAAATTTGAGGCTGTTGTTGTTTCAGACAAAATGAGAAGGAGTGTTGTTGTTGAACGTGAATATACTCTCTATGTTCCGAAGTACGAGAGATATGAAAGGCATGCAACTCGCATACAAGCTCATAATCCTGATTGTATTAGGGCAAAAATCGGAGACAAGGTTTTGTTAAAAGAATGCAGGCCAATAAGCAAGCTGAAATCATTTGTAATAATTGAAAAGAGAGAGGTGAAGAAGTAGGTTGCTTCACAATGTGAAAGCTGCACAATGGGTAGCATCATTGGGAAATTAATTCATCCGTTAAGCAACTACCCATTGTGTGGATAGCTATCCAATTTGGTAGCTCACAAACCTTCACATTGTGTCGGATTGCCTGCGGCAATCCGCGAATTTCACCAACTTTCAACAATGGGAAAAATAAGGAAGAAAATAAAAGTTCACATAAAAGTGAAAGGAGATATTCCACGAGTTTTGCCAGTGGGAGCTTTCCTTACTGTTGCAGATAATACAGGCGCAAAAAGATTGCAAATAATCACTGTTAAAGGAATGCACTCCAGAAAAAGGCGCTCCCTTTCAGCAGGCATTGCAGACCAGGTAATTTGCAGTGTTGTAGAGGGAAATCCTGATATAAAACATCAGGTTGTTCCTGCTGTTATTGTAAGGCAGAGAAAGGAATTCAGGCGCCCAAATGGGGAGCACATAAAATTTTATGATAACGCAGCAGTTGTTGTGACTCCAGAGGGCGAAATGAAGGGCACTGAAATTAGAGGTCCTGTTGCAAGAGAAGCTGTCCAAAAATGGAGTGCTCTTGCAGCAGCTGCAAAAATTGTTGTTTAAAATGAAAAGTGAATTTAGTCCAACATGGAACAGAAGTGTTCAAGCGCGAAAGCAGCGCAAATATCTAGCGAATGCTCCCTTGCACATTAAACAAAAACTTGTTTCAGTCCATCTCTCAAGAGATTTAAAAAAACAGTTGGGGAAGCGCGCGCTTTCAGTGCGCAAAGGAGATGAGGTAAAAGTTCTGCGCGGAGAGAAAAAAGGCCTAAAGGCAAAAGTTGCAGAAGTTGATTTAAAAAATTCCATCATTTATCTTGAAGGGCAACTGGGTGAAAAAGTTTCTGGAAGAAAAGTTCCTCTCCAGTTTAAACCAGCAAATCTCTTGCTCACAGAGGCAAAAATTTCTGATAAAAAAAGAGAAGCTATTATTCAGCGCGCAAAAGCAGGAAAGCAAAAAGGAGGGGAAGTAAATTAAGTTAGTAGTTAGTGGTTGGTGGTGCGTAATGCGTTATGCGTGGTGCGAATAAATGGTTATGGGTTATGAGTAATGAGTTATGAGTTCGAAACTCAAAACCCATAACCCAAAACTCACCACTCAAAACCTCACAAATTTCAAGGATAAAATGGCACATTTGAAAAGGCTTGTTGCTCCAAAAACCTGGCCAATAAAGAGAAAGGGAATAGTTTTTATTACTAAACAGTATCCTAGAACAAAAACTGCATACAGCATTCCTCTTTTATTAGTGCTCAGGGATTTGCTTGGAGTTGCTCAGAAATCAAGAGAAGTCCAGCGCATTTTGCAGGCGCAAAAAATTCTTGTAAATGGAAAAGTTCGCACAGAGCCAAAATTCCCTGTTGCGCTCTTTGATGTTGTAGATATTCCAAGTATTGGAAAAACTTACCATGTAACTTTTAATAGGCTTGGAAAAATTTCGCTGGAAGAAGTTCACAAACCAAAATATCGCTTGGCTAGAGTTGAAAGCAAAACAAAAGTAAAAGGTGGAAAAACCCAAATCAATCTTTTTGATGGCACAAATATTTTGGCTGAAAAAAACGACTACAAAATAGGGGATGTTATAAAACTGTCAATTCCGGATAACAAGGCAATAGGAAAGATAAGCTTAGATAAAGGAGCACATGTTTTTGTAATTGGAGGAGCGCATATAGGCGAATCTGCCAAAGTTAAATCCTTGGAGTTAAATAAAATTCCAAAAGAGGTTGTACTGGAAAGTGAAGCAGGAGAATTCAGGACTAGATTTGAAAATATTTTTGTTATGGAGAAGAAATCCTCTCACGAGGATCTTCTCACAGGTGCTCGAAGATGAAATCAATCAGAATAAACAAAGTTACCCTGAATATTGGTGTTGGTGAATCAGGAGAAAAGTTGCAAAAAGCTGAAAGGCTTTTGCAAGAAATAACAGGGCAAAAGCCCATCCGAACTTATGGAAAGAAAACAATTAGTGAGTGGAATGTTAAAAAATATGCTCCTATAGGAGCAAAAGTTACGCTCAGGGGTGAGAATGCAAAAAAGTTTTTGGAACGCGCCTTTACTGCAGTTGAAAACACAGTAAAGCCAGCTCAATTTGATTCGCGTGGAAATCTTTCTTTCGGAGTAAGGGAATACATTGAACTTCCAGGGGCAAAGTACGATCCTGAAATTGGAATGTTTGGCTTTGATGTAAGTGTAAATCTTGAGCGAGTTGGATATAGGATAGCTCGCAGGAAATCTGCAAAAAGGAAACTCCCCTCAAAAGTGCTCATATCACAAGAGGAAGCAAAAAAATTCATCGAAGAAAACTTCAGGGTAAAAGTTTCTGAAGGTGCGCTATAATGGTTTCAAGAAAATACGGCCATGCAGCAAAGTCCTGCAAAATCTGTGGAACTCACGATCGCTTGATCAGAAAATACAGACTCTATGTATGTGGCCGCTGCTTCCGCGAAGTAGCAACCAAATTGGGCTTTAAAAAATATTCCTAAATCAGAACCTGCTGTATTGAGCTTGCCGGTTCCGACACTTTGTGAAGGCTGCACAATGGGTAGCATCATTGGGAAATTAATTCATCCGTTAAGCAACTACCCATTGTGTGGATAGCTATCAAATTGGTTTAGCTAATAAACCTTCACAAAGTGATACCTCCCGATGATAATCAAATGCAAAGGTAAGTGCTGATGCAAATGTTGTTCGACCCGCTTTCAAATGCAATGGTCTCGTTAAAGAATTACGAGCTTACTGGTAAGAATGACTGTGTAATAGAGCCAGCATCCTCATTAATAGGCGAGGTTTTGCGCGTAATGCAAACCAATGGATATGTTGGAAGCTTTGAATTTGTTGATGATGGAAAATCCGGGAAATTCAAAGTAAAATTGGTTGGAAAAATAAACAACTGCCGCGCGATTAAGCCGCGATATCCTGTAAAAGTCTCTGAGATTGAAAGATTTGAGAAAAGATATTTGCCTGCAAGGGAATTCGGAATACTCATATTGAGCACACCTCTTGGAGTGCTCTCTCATAAAGAAGCAAGAGAAAAAAACACAGGCGGAATCTTGCTCTCCTATGTTTACTAAAATGGCTGCGCAAACAAAAACAAAAAAGCGAGAAGAAATAATTGAAGAAGTTTCTATTCCAGAGAATGTCCATGTTTCTATGAGTGGCGCAACTATACATGTAAAAGGCCCAAAGGGAGAATTAAAGCTGGAATTTTCCTATCCGGGAGTGAGCATTGAAAAAGTTAACAGCAAGGTTGTTCTCAAGACTTCTGAGGGAACTAAGAAAAGAAAAGCAGTTATTGGCTCAATAATCGCGCATTTAAATAACATGTTCAAAGGAGTTTCAATAGGGTTCAAGTATAAATTAAAAATTGTCTTCTCGCATTTCCCTATAACCACAAAAGTTGTTAGGGATCATATTGAAATATCAAATTATCTTGGGGAAAAATCTCCACGAAAAGCAAAAATTTTTGGCAATGTAAAGGTTACAGCAGGAAAGGAGGAAATAGTTATTGAGGGAATTAATGTTGAGGAAGTTGGGCAGACAGCCGCAAATCTTGAACAAACAACTCGTGTGCGCTATCGCGATCCAAGAATATTTCAGGATGGGATTTATCTTGTGAGCAAGGAGTAAAACTAACCGGCGTCTGTTGAAAATGACAGAAAAAAAAGCATCAGTTCTTGAGGTGAGAAAGAAACTTATTGCGCGATTAAAAAAGCGCAAGCCATATTTCAAAAGATATCATTGGTTTAAGTATTCACTCCCAGACAGCTGGAGAAAACCTCGTGGCCTTCACAGCAAGATGCGCGAGGATGAGAAAAACAAGCCAGCAACTGTAAGGCCAGGATATAGGACTGCAAAAATAATACGCTACCTACATCCCTCTGGATATGAGGAGGTTTATGTCCGCACATTGAATGAGTTGCAAAAAGTTGATTCAAAAACTCAGGCAGCAAGATTGGCATCTAGTTTAAGCGAAAAAAAGCGCAAGGCAATTGTTGAAAAAGCAAAACAAATAGGAGTAAAGGTTCTAAATCCATAATGGCTACAACTTTAGAAACCCAAAAAAGAATCGCTGCACGAATATTGAAATGCGGCACAAGCAGAATCTGGATTTCGCCTGATGCTGCAAATGAAGTAGCAACAGCAATGACTTCTGGGGATGTTAGAAAATACATTGGTCTTGGGTTCATAAAAGAAATTCCTGTTGTTGGGGTTTCAAGAGGTCGCTTCAGATATAGAAAACTTCAAGTTCAGCAAGGAAGAAGGCGCGGCTATGGGAGCAGAACAGGTGCAAAGTTTGCGCGAACTCCTGGAAAAGAAAGATGGATGCGCCAAATTAGAGCTCAGAGGCGTTTGCTCCATGAACTCAGATCTGAAAAAATAATTACTTATGAACAGTTCAGAAAACTTTATGCTCAGCTCAAATCAGGAGCTTTCAAGAGCAAAGCATATTTGCTTGGCTATTTGAAAGAACAGGGAATAAAATTTAAGAAACGAGTTAAGAAGGAGAAGAGATGAGAACAGGCTATGAATTAAAATTAAAAAGGAGAAGAAGCGGGCAGACAGATTATAGAAAGCGGTTGAAAACTTTGCTCTCAAGAAAACCGCGCCTCGTTGTTCGCAAGAGCCTAAAGCATATCCGTGTTCAATTGGCATCTTATGACCCAAAAGGAGATAAGATTACTGCAACAGCTTTTTCTTCAGAGTTGAAAAAGTTTGGCTGGGAGTATTCAACAAACTCTTTGCCTGCTTCTTATTTAACAGGACTGCTCTGTGGCTTGCGCGCAAAACATAACGGAATATCAGAGGCTGTTCTTGATATTGGAATAAGCACCCCAATTAAAGGCTCAAAGCTTTACGCAGCTTTAAAAGGAGCTATTGATTCTGGGTTAGGGATTCCTGCAAATCCTGAAATATTTCCAACTGACTCACGTATAAAAGGCGAGCACATAGCTGCTTATTCATCAAAGCTGAAAAAAGAAAATCCTGAAAAATACAAGAAAAGATTTTCTGCTCATCTGAATAAAAATCTTGACCCTGAGAAAATTCCACAAATTTTTGAGCAGGTCAAGAAAAAAATCTTTGAACAAAAACATGGAGTAAAACATGGTTGAAAAAGAAAAAGTGATTGAAGAGGAAGTTATTAAGGAAGTGGTAATTGAGGAAGTGAAGGAAATTGAAGAGGAATTAAGGGAAGAGGTTAGTGCCTGGCTTCCCCGCACTGAACTTGGAAAAGCTGTTAAAAGCGGAAAAATAGCAAGCATTGAGCAGATATGGGAGATGGGAAAGGTTATCAAGGAGCCTGAAATTGTTGATTACTTCCTAAAAGATTTAGAGGACAGAGTTTTAAGAATTGGCCGTGGAAAAAGGCCGTTTAAGTGGGTGCAGAGAATGACAGACTCTGGAAGAAGAAATAGGTATTTTGTTGTAGTTGCTGTTGGAAACAAAAATGGTTTTGTTGGGTTGGGATTTGGAAAAGCAAAGGAATATGGAGGAGCGATTGCATCTGCTCTTAGAAATGCAAAACTAAATATTGTAAAAATAAATAGGGGCTGCGGCTCATGGGACTGCGGCTGCGGCACTTTGCATTCAATTCCTGTTGAGATTTCTGGGAAAAGTGGCTCTGTAAAAGTTATTATCAAGCCGGCTCCAAAAGGAACAGGATTAGTGGCAAGCGATACCTCTAAGGAAATTCTTGAGCTTGCTGGCATAAAAGATGTCTGGAGCTCTACAAAAGGGCATACAAAAACCCGCGCAAATTTGGCAAAAGCGACTTTTAACTCTCTTTTCAATCTTGCGAGAATAAAGAAATGACAAAACTAGCATTAATTAGAGTAAGGGGAAGAATAAAAGTAAATCCTAAAATTCGCGATACCCTAGAGTATCTTGGATTAAAAAATGTAAATAACTGCGTTGTTGTTCCTGACACCCCAGCATTCCGCGGGATGATAAGAAAAGTTAGCAGTTATGTAACTTGGGGCGAAATTTCAGATGATGTTGCTAAAGTATTAACAGAAAAGCGCGCTCAGAGGGGAAAAACATTCCGCCTCCACCCTCCGAAAAAAGGATGGGAACGAAAAGGGATAAAAAAGCCCTTAAAACAGGGAGGCGCGCTTGGATACAGGGGCGAAAAAATAAATGAGCTGATTAAAAGAATGATATAAATTAAGTTTGTGGTTTGTAGTAAGTAGTTGGTGGTGCGTTATGCGTAATGCGTGGTGCGAATAAATGGTTATGGG
>JBBIPJ010000001.1:0-26655 GCA_037442905.1 archaeon | reverse complement strand
CCGAACTCATAACTCATTACCCATAACCCATAACCATTTTTTACGCACCACGCATTACGCATAACGCACCACAAACTACTTACTACAAACTTAATTTGATTTCACAGCGCCTTTATTCGTATTCCCCGCCTTCCTCTCCGCCAGGCATTCCTCCAGGAGCGCCTCCAGGAGCACCCCCGCCTGTAGATTTTGCAGAAATAACATCATCTATGCGCAAAATCATTTCTGCGGCTTCCGAGGCAGACTTAATTGCCTGTGTTTTAATTTTCAAAGGCTCAATAACTCCAAACTCATACATGTTCTTTGTTTTTCCATCAAATACATCTATTCCAACCCACTTATTTCCAGATTTTTCATGAGCAGAGCGCAAATTAACTAAAATATCAATTGGATCTAATCCGGCATTTTCTGCCAATGCTCTTGGAATGCTTTCAATTGCATCTGCAAAAGCGCTCAAAGCAAGCTGCTCTCTTCCGCCAACCTGCTGTGCATAATCTCTTATGTACTTTGCAACTTCCATCTCAACTGCACCTCCGCCTGCAACAATTTTTCCAACTTCAAGAGCAGCCGCAACTCCTCCAATTGCATCGTCCAATGCTCTGTTAACCTCATCAACAACATGCTCTGTCCCTCCGCGGATTAAAATTGAAACAGCTTTTGGATTTTTGCAGTCTGTTACAAAAACCATTTTTTCACCTGCGATTTTTCTCTCTTCAACATTTCCTGCATGCCCCAAATCCTTCTCTGATAAATCCTCAAGGCTTGATACGATTCTTGCATTAGTTGCTCTCGCAAGTTTTTCCATGTCACTCTTTTTTACTCTGCGAACTGCAAAAACTCCGGCTTTTGCCAAATAATGTTGAGCAACATCATCAATTCCTTTCTGGCAGAACAAAACATTAGCTCCGCTCTTTTTTACTTTTTCAACCATGTCCTTTAGCATTTTCTCTTCTTGGTCTAAAAAGTCTTTGAGTTTTTTGGGGTCTGTAATCTGGATTTCAGCATCTGTTTCTGTTTCTTTTATTTCAATTGCAGCGTCTAAAAGTGCGATTTTTGCATTCTTCACTTGCTCTGCCATTCCTGAGTGTACCCTTTCCTTATCAATTATAACTCCAAGAATTAATTCAGAATCATCTGTTGAACCGCCCTGTTTTTTCTCAACCTTAACATTATCTTTGTCAATTTTTAATTTTCCATCAACTTTATCCGCAACTCTTAAAACAGCATCAACAGCCAATCTTGCTAAGGGTTCGCGCGCCCTTTCAGCAGATTTTCCTGTCATTGCGGTTATTGCAATTTTTTCTAAAGTTTTTCTGTCATCAGAAGAAACATTTTCTCCAATTTTTGACAAAACTTCCTGGGCTTTTTCATTTCCCAATTTATAGCCGCGAACAATAACTGTTGGATGAATTTCCTGATCTAAAAGATCCTCTGCGCGCTTTAAAAGTTCGCCAGCAATTACAACTGCTGTTGTTGTTCCATCTCCAACCTCATCTTCCTGCGCCTTTGAAACCTCAACAAGCATTTTAGCTGCTGGATGCTGTATATCCATTTCGCCTAAAATTGTAGCACCATCATTTGTAATAACAACATCTCCAAGATTATCAACAAGCATCTTATCCATTCCTTTAGGGCCCAAAGTTGTTCTTACAGACTCGGCAACAACTCTTCCTGCTGTTATGTTCATTCGCTGAGCATCTCTGCCTGTAGTTCTCCTTGAACCCTCGGATAGAATTAAAATTGGCTGTCCTCCCAATTGTGCCATTCTTGCATCGCCTCCGTAATTTACCATTTTATCTCCTTGAAATTTGTGAATATGGTTGGGGGATTGGGGATTAGGGACTGGGGATGCGGGACTCTTTTCTCGAATCTCGATACTCGCTACTTAATTTATTAGAAGTGGAATTTAATCTGCTAGAGGTACTATATAAGGTTTACTATATCAATTTTTTCGCCTCAAACTCCCCCAGCCCTGAAAATTTTTTTAGCCTCTCAAAATCCAGCTCAGAATCAGACGCAACAATTTCCGTATTCAATGTGTTAAAAGCTGTTAGCAGATAAACATTCTGAAAAACTTCAGCAAGCGATGCTGCAACTTCTTCTGCGAACTCGCTTTTTGCAACATTTATGCAAAAAATTCCTTTTTCAATTAAGTGGGATTTCACCATTTTAAAAAAGCTATCAGTAGTTAAATGCATTGGGATATCAAGCTCCACAAAAGTATCAAGCAAAATCAAGTCATAGTTGCTTTTAGAATTTTCCAGAAATTCCTGAGCATCTTTTATAAAAACATTTACATTTTGTTTTTCAAGCGCGAAATATTTCTTGGCTGTTTCTATAATATCAGAATCATTATCCACTCCATCAATTTTTACATCTGGAAAAAAATTTAAAATTATTCTTGATATAGTGCCGCAGCCAATTCCAAGCAGCAAAATATTTTTTGCATTATTTAACTCGGGAAAAACTCCCATATAATCCCAATAGCCATTTACAAAAATTTTTGCAGGGTCATAAACTGAAAAAGTATCGTGCCCGCTTTTTAATTCAACCCGTTTTTTATATTTTAAAATTTTCAGCCCTTCTCTCATTCTAATGTTCCTCTGTTAGCTCTTTTAGCAATTTCAAAAGCGCCCTTGAGCTTACTACTTCCTCTAATTCCCCTTTTTCTATAACAGGAACTCCTGCAACAACTTTTTTTCTTGCATGCTCAAAAACAAACATCCCGTGCTGCCCAAGAGTTTCTGCAGTATCGTGAATATCATGGGCTTTTTTCTCAAGAGGCTGTTTTCTCAATCCTGTTAGTAAAATATCATCCCTGTGTTTCCCGATTATCCTGAAAGATGCGCGCTGGACTGCTGTTGTTCTAAACCCAATTTTTCCAAGTCTTTTTGAAACATCGCGCTCAATTCCTGCCTGTCTTTGCTCCTCCTTAACAGGCACAGCTTTAAATTGGAAAATATTTATTGTGTTTAATTCTAAATCGCCAAGCGCACTCTGCAGTCTTAAAATATTTCCAATTTCAGCTCCCTGCCCGCGCTCATAATTCTGCAATGCCTTTTTACTTATTCCTGCTTCGCGAGCAAGAGCTCCTATTGATAATTTATTTCTTTCGCGGATTTGTTTTAAAAATTCCGGATTTATGTTCGCGTAAAATCCGCCCTTTTTTGCATAAACAACAGGAAGCTTTCTTTCCAAAATTGATTGCTCAAATGTTTCAAAATTTATTGCCATCACTCCGTATCTTTCGTAAATTGTTTTGGAGCGCATGTATTCGCTTTTTATGAAAACGCCGACTATGAAAGCTGTTGCCACTAAAACATCTCCTACTCTTTTCAAATCAGCTGCCTGCTCCTCGTAAAAAGAATCAACATTTGTCAAAACCTTAATAAGCAAAATTTTATCAGCTCGGCGTGCAAGAATGTCAAAGCAGCTCGGCGATAGTTGCTTTGCTATCTCAAAGCCTGCTTCCTGCAGTGCTGAAATTGTTTTTTGCATTAATTCTTCGCGCAACATTTTTTCTTTGAAATTTGTCAGTATCGAGATACGGGATTAGGGACTCGGGACTCGGCACTTGTCTCATGCCCGTTGTCTCGTGTCCCGCTACTCGCCACCCGCTACCATCCACTATTTACTCACCACCCACCACTCACAATCCATAACTGTTCATATTATTTATTAAGTTTTTGTGCCACAATGCACATATGGTCCTTTTCATATGGATCCAGCCGTAGCTGCTCAAGAATTTTGTATTTGTTCTGCAACTGCGCATACACAACCTTGAAAACATTTTTCGGCTCCATTGCAACATCAATTGAGCGCGCCTTTACCATTAAAAAAATATATCCTTTGTCTTTCAAAAAAATATCCACATTTTTATTTAAAATATCAACCTGATCTCTCTGCGCAATATCCTGATAAATTACATCCACTTCCGGCACAATAGAAAGATAATCCTGTGGCTTGTTTGCATCTGCTAATAAAGGAATAATATTTTCACGCTGTTTTGAAAGCAAAAATAAATCTGTCATTGCGCGCGCTGAGAATTCAACAGAGAAAATCTGCCCATTAGTGCAGACATCCGAGAAATGCGAAACTGTTGTCCCATTTCCTGCGCCGAGATAAAGAATTTTTGTATTTTCCTTAAATGGAAAATTCTGCAATCCCTGATAAATCGCAGCAGCAATTTTGCTCCTGTAAATGTCCCAGATTCTATACTCTTTTCCAGAATGCTGGACTAAACGCTCTCCATAAACCTTCTTCCCGGGATTAAGATTCAAAGTCCCGAAATCGCGGCCGAATTGCTGAATATTAGAAAAGTTCTTCATTTTTCAAATGAAAATAACATCTACGCCATAATTCTTTTTTAGGAATTTTGCTTCTTCTTTGAAATTTTTCATACTCGCCCATTCTACTTTTTTGGTGAAAACATCAATATAAGAGGTGGGATGGGGTAGAACAATATGGTATTTTTTCTTACCATTTATCTTATTATTCACGCATCTATTTAGGATAATTTCCCCTACCGCAAAACAAAACAAAGATCTCTGTGGCCTATGTTTGACTTCAAAAATATGAAATGTCTTACCTTTTTTTGCAACAATATCAGCCCAAAACTTCTTTTTTCTATTTTGTCTTGGATCATCTGGGATATAAATATCTTTAAACCCCATTCTTTTAAGTGTGGGGATAACCTTTTCATTAATGTAATGTATTTCTAATCGCCCCAGTCTATATTTGGGATTTAGTCTCGAATAAACATAATGAATACTTTTTCCAGTTATTTTTGAAATTTCAGCAAGTTTTTTACCTCGATTTCTTAATTCTTTGATTTGCTTTTCGATATCTTTTTTACTTTTTACTTTTAAAATCTTCTTCATTTTCATTTTTTCTTCCCACCACCCTTTATTTTTGCAATTTTACTTTCTAAATCCTTTCTCAATTTATCCCCAACAAATTCTTTTGAATACAAATCTGTTTTAATTGCAAGCGAAATTTTTGCCGCAAGCGCGCGCGCAACTTTTCCGCGCAACCTTTGGGGCGCGCTCTGCAAAAATGTGTGTTTTAATATAACTCCATACTTCGGCGGCTTTGAGCCTGTTTTCAAATGCCTGAACAAAGATTTTTCAGCTCCTAAAACTTGAATTGTAGAAGAGGGCATTCTTGCCAATCTTGTTGAATCGCCTGCAATTGCAATTAATTTTGCTCCTATCAGCGGAGTTGCAACTGTGCGCAAATTTGGAAAATGCTCTTTCATTAAATTATCCAGATAATTTTCCAAAACACTGCGCAATGAAAAAGAGTCAGAAATGTTTTCTGCAAAAAATCTTAAGGTTTTTAAATCGGTTTCATTAAAACTTGCGCCGATTGAATCTTTTTTATCCACTTTTCCCTTTGCAATCAGGCGCGCAAAAGTTTCATGTTTCTCAATCTGACTAATTAATTCTGGGTGAAAAATTAGATACCACTCTCTTAACCTCTCTGAAAGAACATTTGTATTCTTATCCAGCTCCTCAAGCGCACCAATCACTTGAATAATTCTTTTGTCAGGCTTTGAAAGTTCAACCTGCAGGGTTTCTTCTGTTAAAGCAATTCCCAAATTATAAACAAAATGTTCAATCGGATGAAATCCAAATTCTGCAGCTAAATCCTTAATTTGCGCGCGCAAAACTTTTCCGCATAAATTTGGAATTGAAGTTTCAATACTTAAACCAAAATTATTTTCATGCTCTAGGGTAATTTCATCATATTTTTTTCTAATCCGTTCATATAAAACTTTTAATTCAGGAATGATTTTTCCATCTCGCAATTGCAAAATCCTGCGCGCAGCATGCTCACTATTCCTTTCAAAAAGTTCCTTGTCTATTAATTTTCCAGTGTCATCACAGACAAAAACGCCTATGGGACAAATAGCTAGATGGGCTTTCATCAGCTGACCTCCGCTTAAGCGAGGTATAATCACAATGTGAAGGCTGCATTGCTATCCAATTGGTTAGCTAACAAACCTTCACATTGTGCCAGCTGGCACTTATCAGGGGGTTCATCCTTGAATTTTATCCTAGAACCCCTTTAATTTCTACTTTTGTTTTTGCCAGCCTTGAAGAGTTATATGTAGCTCCAAATCCTTATAAACCGATTGGTTCAATTAAACCGCCACTAATATGGGAAGAATTAAACCAGGATTCATAAAAAGGACAGGGGAAGAGCTCTTGCAAAAATACAGAGAGCGCCTTAAAGAGGACTTTGAGCATAACAAAAAAGTTTTGCAGGAGCTAATTAATTCTGGGGTGCTTGCTTCTCCAAGCAAAAAAATCAGAAATAAAGTTGCAGGATATTTAGTTAGGGCTGTACGCCCCACTCACAAGCCTATTTACAAGGCTGCACCTGAGGTAAAGAGAAGACCAATAAGAAGATTTACGCGAAGATAACTATTAAAAGAGTTTTGTTCTTATCTAATTGCCATGAAAATGCTTCGGAAGTAAACTTCCTCGCATCTTCATTCGCTAATGCTCATGAAGATCGTTTTGAAAATAGGCGGCTCAATATTTATGCCCAAACAGGTTGATTTGAATTTTGTAAAAAAATTAGCTGTTCATCTAATTGAATGGGCAAAAAAACACGAGATTGCAGTTGTAATTGGCGGGGGGGCGCTCTCAAGAGAGATTGATAAAATCGGAAGAAAAATTACAAAAGACGAAGATTTTCTGGATTTGTTGGGGATTTATGCCTCAAGATTGAATGCTGCGCTTTTAATTGCAGCCCTTGAAAATTCCGCATGCCCTGTGATTCCTCGCTCAGAAGTTGAATTTTTAGATTTAACCCTTAAATATCCGCAAAAAATTATTGTTTGCGGCGGATTCCGCCCAAAACAGAGAACAGATGCTGTTGCAGTTGAGATTGCAAAAGTCTGGAATGCGGATTATGTGATAAAGGGAACAGATGTTGATTATGTTTATGATAGAGATCCTAAAAAAAGCAAAAATGCAAAGCCAATAAAAGAGATGAGTTTTGATGATTTGCGAAAATATGCAGATAAAACGCATAAAGCAAACCAGCCGGCAATTATGGATTATGTGAGTGCTGGAATGATAGCTAATGAAAGAATTAGAGTTGCAGTTGTGAACGGGAAGAATTTAGGGAATATTGAGAAGTTTTTAAACAGACAGGAGTTTAAGGGGACAAGAATTGGGTTTTAGATATTTGCTCTTAATTTAATCGCGTTCTCGCTTGTATTGCAGTACTCGCGATTATGTATTTTTTTAGTGCACTCAATACAAAGGTTTATTAGTTCATCATACCTCTTTTCCCAAGACTTTTTTGTTTCTGGAAATATACCTGCCCTGCGATAGTCATCGTAAAAATCTTTTATGCGATTTAATATTTTCCGTGTTTTTTCAGCATTATTAAAATTTCTACAACTAGAACAACTATCAAATACAGCATCTTTCATTTCCCTTAACTGCCTTTCTTTTTCTCCGATTCCCATGCAAACCTCAGTCTTCTTCTATCTCAATTGTAAATTCGTGTTCTGGAATTTGCTTTTTCTCTTTTATAATTCGCCCAATAAACCATGAGACTGGGCTGATAAAGCCATGAATTGCCGCCCTGCGGTCCTCTTTATTTTCAGCTTCCTTAAATTCATTATAGGCACGGATAAAATTTCTGTAATTTGCAGTAGATTCAGCATCCCAGTTTTTAGTCATCAGTGACTTTAACCTGTCAATAAGCATTGTTCCGCGTATAATGGCCATTTCCTGATAAATTCTGCCAATTTCAGGTTTTTTAGTGTTCAGCTCTTTAAAAATTTTTGCGAATTGCGCAAGCCTGAGTTCAAAAAACATGTTCACTGCTTCAACATACTCGCCTCTGCTAACTTTTTCTAAAAACTCTTTTAAGAAAGAATCTGGGTTTGCTGGCAGTTCTGTTACACGGTTATTTGAATGCAAAATTGTTTTTAAATTGCTCTTATTATATTTAATTTTGATAGGCATTTGCATAAAAATAGTATATCTACTATTTAATTATTTTTTCTTAAAACCACAGACATATATATTTACTAAACAACAAATTACAGTATATGCCAAAGAAAAAGAAATTAGAAGAATTATGGGCTGATTTGGATATATTAAAGCAGGGCACTAGTCCCTTGGAAGTGGAATTGAGTGTGCACAAAACTAGCTTGTGGTATATTCCGTTTGAGATTCGCGAATTTTTGAGGGAACAGCCTGCTGAAGAGAGAGCTAGAGAAATCAGAAGAGTAATGGAATTAGAAGCAAGAATATACGATCTCTATCTTACTTTTATGGCAAATTGGAAAAATGAGCTAAAAGATCCGCTAAGGAGATTTGAAATGCCAGAGGACAGCAAAGCAATAATCAGAGTTTTAAACTTTTTTATGCTGTTGGTTGAGAGATTATTAGAAATACATGATGAATGCAGATGCACACATTATATAATAGCTGAAATGATGCAAAACGAGGTACTAAAAGATAAATTCTTGAGCATCGCAAGAAGAGCCGATGCTCTTTATAGGGAATTAAGCGTAGCATATGCTGAAAGAAGAAGAGAAATATTAGAATAATGGAAGCCAATCTTGATATTGCAATTGTAAAATGCCCTTATTGTAAAAATTATTTTGCTGAATCAAGTTGGTATGCTGTCGAACTTGAGTCAGATTTGGATTGTGGAAAATGTTCAAAAACTTTTAGCCCTAAACAAAACTTAACCGACAGAATTTTAGCAAAATTTGAATTAGAAAATGGGAGAGTAAAAAGTATTAGCTTTGAAAAGCAAGAGTAATTATTTTTCAACAAGCACAGCACTTTTAATTAAAAGCTCCCCCTCATTCGCATGAAAAACTTTTTCAGCCTCTAAAATTTCTATCCGCTTTTTAAAAATCGGCCCCTCCAGAACTAAAGTCTCAAATTCGCCGCCCTCTCCTCCTAAGTGAACGTGATATTTTTGATTTAATTTTTTTAAATCCTCAATTGCTTTTTCATCCAATTTTCTTCCAAGCCATTTTTCAGTAAACCCAAGTGCAGCAACTCTTGTAAAAATTATTTCAAATCCTGCTTCCAAAATTTCGCGCAGATATTTTTCCTGGTTGTATTGCCAATAGGGTGCGAAAACTTTCAGCCCAAGTTCTTTGCAAATTTTTTCAACCCTTTCCTTTTGATAATTAGAAGCAAGCGCGCCTGCAGTTACTCCTTCGATTCCAAATTCTTTTTTTGCGCGCAAAATTGCGCGTTTTAAATCATCCAATTCTTTTTCTTTAATTCCGGAGGTTTTTTCAAAAATAATTGGCAATCCTAAAGCCTGAGCGCTTAATTTTGTTAGTTCAATATTCGCAACCTGAAACATATAAGAATCTGTGCGCGCTGCTTTGAGAGAAATCAAACATTCTATCGAGTGATTGTTTTTTATCGCCCAGTATAGAGCAAATGTGCTGTCCTTTCCGCCTGAAAAAAGTGCGCCAAGTTTCATAGAACCAGGAAACTTATTTAGTGGGTTTATATTTCTTTACCGCATCAATAATTTCAGCAACTTTCCCATATGCGCGCTCAATAACAGTTCCTGTTACAATTATGTCTGCGCCTGCATCTAACTTTCGAAGAGCAGTTACAGGTCCGTTAATTCCGCCGCCCACAATTAAAGGTATTTTTAATTTCTGTTTAACCGCTTCAATAATATCCTCAGAAACTGAGCGGGTAGCTCCTGAGCCTGCTTCCAAATAAACCAAATCCATTCCAAAATATTCTGCTGCAAGCGCGTAATTTACAATTTCCTCTTTCGTCAATCTTTGTATTTGTGCAATTTTTTCAACTGCTGTTGGCTCTCCAGTATTAATCACTATGTATCCCATCGGAATTGGCTCAATTCCATGCTCAAAAATTATTGGAGCTCCTTTTACCTGTTCCCCAACTAAAAATTCTCGCTTGTTAGAATTTAAGAGAGACATAAAAAATACAGCATCAGCATATTTGCTTAAACCGTTAGCTGAATTCGGAAACAAAATTATTGGAAGTTTAGTTGATTCGCGGATTGCTTTTGTGACTAAATCAACATTTTGCGCTGTTGAGCCTCCTATCATAATAGCATCGCTTCCGAACTCTGTAACTTTTTCCGCAAAATCAGCTGCTTTTTCAGGAGTTAATTTTTCAGGATCAAATAAACTGAAGTGAAGCTTCTCATGCTTCAGTTTTTCATAGAGATTATTTTTAACTTTTCCCATGCCACTCCCAAGAAGCTATTCTATAAGAAGGCATTTAAATAGTTTTCAAGCATCGCAAAAACTAGATTTTATATAACCCCTGTTTTCCTTGCCAAATCTCTTGCTGCCTCTTCGCTCAATCCGTTTGTTCCTAAAATTGTATACCTATCCCTGATTGTGTGCGCTATTGTAAGTGCTTTTATTATTAATTCTGAATCAATTCCTAATTCAGAAGCATTAGTTGGGGCGCCAACAGCTTTTAAAGCATCGCGGAATTTTTCCCAGTCTAATTTATGCAAATATGCCATCATAACTGTTCCAATTCCACATTGCTCTCCATGCAATCCATGATTCGGAGTCAATTTATCAAGAGCATGAGAAAACATATGCTCTGCCCCGCTGCACGGGCGAGAGTTTCCTGTAATGCACATAGCTGCTCCTGAACTAATCAATGCTTCAACAACTAATTTAATGGATTCCTCATTTGGATTTTTTAAAATTTCATAATTATCCAGAATCATTTTTGCGCTCATAATTGAAAGAGCGGCTGCATATTCTCCGAAATATTCCCCTCTTAACTTGTGTGCAAGTCTCCAATCCTCAACTGCAGTATAATTTGCAAGCAAATCTCCACATCCAGCTGCTAACATTTTTCTTGGAGCTGTTTTAATTATTGAGACATCTGCAACAATTGCAATTGGCGCAGTTGCAGGATAGCTTTTAAAACTTCCATCCTGCTTTATTGATGCAATTGGGCTGGAAATTCCATCATGCGAAGCAGCTGTTGGAACAGAAATGAATGGAACATTTTCTCTAGACGAGGAGAGCTTTGCAACATCAATACTTGTTCCACCCCCAACTCCAAGAGCAATGTTAATTTTGTGCTGCTTTATCTGATTCTGGGCTGCAGAAATTGTTTTTTCATCCGCAACCTCGGAACGCTGGTGGAAAACTTTGTACCCAGATTTTTCAAGCAATTTCTTTACTTTATTTCCAGCTATTTGCATGGTTTGCGGGCCTGAGGTAATTAAGGCATTTTTTCCAGGGCTTATTTCATCAACTACTTCAACAATCTGCTCAGTGGCTCCGCTGCCAACAATTACTATTCTTGGAAATTCAATTTTTCTTGCAGTCATTTTTCTATGCCTATTTAGGGGCTTCGAGCGCAGCGAGAATGCCCCTACACAAAGGGTAGGCTGGATAGCTATCAAAGTGGTTAGCTAATAAACCTACCCTTTGTGATGTAGTCCGAAGCGCCAGCCGATTCAAAGTCGGATAAACGTTCATGTCGTCGGCTGTGGGGATTCAATTTTTCTTGCAGTCATTTTTCTAGGCCTATTGAAAGCAGAAAGTATCTGTGCAAGCCTCTTATAAAGTTTTATGCTCAGACAGGAAGCACACCAGCCAAAAAGGCGAGCAAGCCGGTCAGGGCAGCAAATTTTATCAGCCTCTGATTCAGCGCAATAGTTTTTTTGTCAGTTTTTTTATTGAGCAGATAAATTATGTCAAGAAAAATAAAATCAGCGAGAGCTGCAACAGCAAGATATGGCCATTTTAAAATTCCAAGCGTAAATGGAAGTGGGCTAACTAAAATTGAAACTATTAAAAAAGAGCTGACAATTATGATTGATTTTTTTCTTCCAATTAAAAGTGGCAAAGTTCTTGCTCCAAAGAGTTTATCCCCTTTTATATCTTCCAAATCTTTCAGAACTTCGCGCGCAGAATTTGTGAAAAATGCTGCTACTGCAAGAATAAATCCTATTTTCAGAGAATGGATTGCAAGCGCCGCGAAAATAAAGACAGATGCCACTAAATAACTTATTACAATATCTCCAAAAAATCCGCTTCGCTTTAATCTATAGGCATAAATTCCTAGAAGAACAGAATTTACAAAAGCAAGAACAAAGTTTGCAAGTGTCAGCAATATAGAAACAATTATTCCAGTTGCGAACAAAAAAATAGCATATCCCCAGATTCCGCGCTGTGTTATTTTTCCAGAAGGCAATGGGCGCTCAGGGCGATTAATTCGATCGATTTGAATGTCATAGTAATCGTTTATAGCATTTCCGGCAGCTGCGATTGACGCAGCAGCGATAACCGCTGGAAGCAAAAGCCCTAAAGGTGGGATACTTTCAAGCCCGGCAACAAGTGTAATAATAATTCCAAAAATAACCATTAAAATGTTTACAGGGCGGCTTATTTCAATTAAAATTTTCAATTTTTCAGATAAAGAAATTTTTTTTATACCCATAAATTACTTTCCCAATCCCCTCCACAAAGCCCAATCCAATAAATTATCTTGGATTATAAATTTTGAATTTTTTAACTCGTTTATGTTTCGTGCGCTGACTAAAAACATAGCATTTCTAATTCCCTCTCCGATTTCTTCTATTGTTTTTATTACCTCAGAGGTTCCTTTTTCAGCAGCTTTGAAAAATGGATATGCCATTCCAACTAAATCAGCGCCAAGAGCTATGCATTTTGCTGCTTCTAATCCGTTTCTTAAACCACCGGAAGCAATTAACGGGATTTTTTCAGAAACACTTCTTACTTCCAAAATACTTGCTGCTGTCGGGATTCCCCAATCCCAGAAGGCAATAGAACTTGATTTGCTTGCTCTGCCGCGAAGAATTTCAACAGCGCCCCAGGAGGTTCCTCCTGCACCGCCAACATCTATTGCAGAGACTCCTGCCTTAATTAATAATTTTGCAGCTTCTCTTGAAATTCCTGCTCCTGTTTCCTTTGCGATAATCGGGATTTTAACAGATGAACAAATTTTTTTCAAGTGTTTAAAGTAGTTTTTTGCATTAACATCCCCTTCTCTTTGCACAACTTCCTGCAAATTGTTTAAGTGAACTGCAAAAGCATTCGCCCCAATTGATTTTGCAGCTTTCAAAACGCCTTTTGTTTTGTATTTTTCAAGCTGAGGAATCCCCAAATTGCCAATAAGAAAAATTGATGGTGCATATTCGCGGACTTGATAGGTGTAAGCAAGCTTGGGATTTTCCAGCATTGCTCTTTGCGAGCCAACCCCCATTGCAACATTTGCCTTTTCTGCTGCGCGCGCAAGCGTTTCGTTAATTTTTTGCGCAACAGAATGCCCGCCTGTCATTCCACTTATTAAAATTGGGTAATCCAATTTGTGCCCCAAAAATTTTACAGACAAATTAATATCCTTTTTGTTTAATTCCGGAACTGAATTATGGACTAAATCAACATACTCAAGCCAGTTTGTTTTTTGCTTAGCTTGAACATTTTTCCTGCTAACAATTTTTATGTGTTCCAATTTCCTGTCAGATGTTCCCGGAGTCATTTACTTTACTAAAGTTCCAACGCGCTCTCCTTGAATTGCGCGGCTTAAATTCTCCTCCTTTAGAAGATTTATTATTTGGATTTGGATTCCTTTTCTAGAGATTGCATAGAGTTCCTCAACTTTGTGTTTCATTCCTCCTGTAACATCTGTATATTTGGAGCTCCCGATTGATTCATAGACTTTCTTAAAATTTTTTCTATTTATTTCAGGCACAACCTTTTCATCGCCGCCTTCTGTGATGTAAACTCCGTCAACATCTGTTCCAACAATAATTCTTTTTGGCTTCATTTCATTAATTAGAGTGGAAAAAATCATTTCTGTGGAAGCAATTGAACATCCTTTTTTAATATCAGGAACAACATCCCCTCCAATAACTGGAACTACTTCATTTGCAAGCAATTCTTTTATTGGCTTTGTGTAAAATTCCTTAATTTTTCCACCATTTGAAAGAACACAGCTGGACGCATAAGTAGAAAATGCTGGAATTCCGCGATCCATTAAATAATTTACAACAATGCTATTCAGCTCGCGAACAGCGCGGTGTGTTTCAGCCATTCCTTCTGCGCCACAAATTTTTAAACCCTCATGAATTTTGTATTTTGCAGCAATTGGATGAGCAAATCCGCCTCCTCCATGGCCGATTAAAAATCTATATTCATCTTTTAGGTTTGCAATCTGCTGAGCGCAACTATCTATTACAGAATCATTTGCTTTTTTAGGAAAATCCTTAAATGTAATTGCAGCTCCGCCCAATTTTACAAAGATTAAAGGTTTTCTTTTTTTACTCATATCTTACTCCAGCCTGATTTGTTTTTACAACAAATGCCTCTGCCCCCCTTTTATTTAGAACATCCTGAATTTTTTCAGGACTGTCTGTCAAAGCTATCATGCATCCTCCACCGCCAGCACCTGTTAATTTAGCTCCGTATGCACCTGCCTGCTGTGCAACCTGGATTAATTGCTCCAATTCTACAGAGCTTACTCCAAGCGCCCTTAAAAACTCTTGGTTTTTATTCATCAAATGCCCGATTTCTGTAAGATTTGAGCGCAATAAGGCTTCGCGCGCTCTTCTAACTATTGAGCTTATTGTAAAAAGATTGTAAGCAACTCGCGGGTCTTCAATAATTTTTTTTACATTTTCAACAATTTCTTTTGTGTTTCTTGGAACTTTTGTATTTCCAACTACTATTTCCATTTGGGGAGCGCCCAAGCTTTCAATCTCGCCTTTTTTAAAAAATATTGTGCCGCCAAAGGTTGTAATTGCAGTATCAATTCCGCTTGGATTTCCATGAGCAATTTTTTCAGCCTCATGGGCCACTGCCATAATTTCAAATTTTGATGGCTCTTTTTCAGAAAAAAGTTTTAAGATAGCAGCTGCTGTTGCAACTGAAACTGATGCACTGCTCCCCAAACCAACAGAAACAGGAATCTCGGAATTTATTTCTACTTGAACTCCTTTGTTTGCCTTTGTTTTTTCAAGTGCAACTTGAGCAGCTCTTACTACAGGATCTTTTGTTTGCTCCTTAAAAGAGGCTTCAATCTCGTTTCCCAAATTTTTTGAGCGCACAACAATTTTTTTCTCATCTAGAGTGATTGCTGTTACATATGCTCGCTTATCAAGAGCAGTTGCTATTGCAGGCTCTCCATAGACAACAATGTGCTCCCCAAACAAAATGAGTTTGGCCGGAGCGGATGCTGTTATTGGATTTGTCATCTCGAACGAAGTGAGAGACAACACGAAACCTCCGGTTTCGTGTGCGCAAACACAAAGGGTAGTTGCTTATCAAGTGAAGTACTTGACCAATTGAAGCTACCCTTTGTGAAGGAATTTTATTCCTTTGTGTGCGAGTAAGTTTACTTACGAAGCATTCTCCCTAGTGAGCATGTAAGTTCCATTTATAAATATTTAAACTATTTGGAAATGGGCGCTTCTTTCTTAATAATCTTTGGCCCGCCCCCGACTTTTGCCTCAATAATTTCCTTAACACCTTTTATTTTAAGCAAATTTTGTTTTAATTCACTTACATTTTTTTTCAGGGTTAAAACATGTGCATTCGGGCCTGCATCAAAGGTATAGGCAGCTTTAATTCCGTCTGAGTTAAACGCGCGCACGGAGTTAATTATATTTTTTGAGACAGAATTTAAGTAAGAAAATTTTGGAGTTGCTTCTGCAATCAGGCTGTGCATTCTATCAGAATCATGCATTGTTTCAATTGCTAGAGTTTCAAAATCTTTTTTCAGAATTGCGCGCTTAATTTTTTCAACTCTATACTCCGCTTCCTGAATTCTATGCATAAAGCTCGGGCTTGTTTTCACGCAGCGCTGCATTCCCTCTATAGAATTAACTTTTTTCTCCTTTGTTTCAGCAATCACAATTAAATCCCTTAACTCTGCCCAGAAATTTTCTTTTTTAACTTGCACGGCAAAGGAATCTTCTCCGCTTTTTAATTCCCCTTTTTGCCAGAGAACAAATCCTCCGCAAACTGAACGCGCCGCGCTGCCGCTTCCTATTCTTGCTAAAACTGAAAGCTCTTTTTTGCTTAGATTTAATTTAAACAGTTTATTCAGTGCAAATGCCAGTGCAGAAAATCCAGAAGCGGAGGAAGCAATTCCAGTTCCTGTTGGAAAATTGTTTATTGAAGTAATTTTTACTTTTGTTTTTTTAGAAATAAAATTACTTTTGCGCAAATAATTCAGTTGCCTTAATGCGCGCTTTAATTTTGCGCCGCTTAATTTCTTTTTATTCAAATAAACTTCGTCTTTTTTCAATTCTTTTGATGTAGAAACAGAAGTTCGCGTCCATAATTTAGAATTCAGAGTAATTGAAATGCTTGAATTGTAAGGCAAATACAAATCTGAGTTTCTCTGCCCCCAATACTTAACAAGAGCTATGTTTGGGTGAGACTCTGAAGTAATTAGAGCCATAATAATAGTCATAGTGACACAAGCTTTATAAATCTGAAGACTAAATTCTAGGGAATTAGTGGGAGTAATGGAAAACGATCCAACTGCATTTTTTAAGACAGAGGTGGATGAGCTTAGGGCAAAAAATTTAGACTGGAAGATTAGAGAACTGCAAGGCCCGTCTACTCCAAGAGCAATTGTTGATGGAAAAGAAGTAATTGTGTTATGCTCAAACAACTATCTTGGATTATCAAACCATCCAAAATTAAAAAGGGCTGCAATTGCTGCAACCAAAAAATACGGCGCAGGCAGTGGTTCTGTAAGAGCAATTGCAGGAACAATGGATTTGCACAACAGGCTTGAAGAAAAAATTGCAGAATTTAAACATCGTGAATCAGCTCTTTATTTCCAGACAGGATATGCTGCAAATGCTGGTGTTCTTGCACAGCTTGTTGGAGAAGGGGATTTAATAATTAGCGATGAGTTAAATCACGGGAGCATAATTGATGGAGTTAGATTGACAAAAGCAGAAAGAAAAGTTTTCCCGCACAAAAATACTGATGAGCTAAAGAAATTGTTAGAAGAAGCGCATGGAAAATACAGGAGAATTTTAATAATTACTGACGGAGTTTTCTCAATGGATGGGGATATAGCACCGCTTCCTGAGATTTCAAAGCTTGCAAAACACTTTGGAGCAATTACTTATGTTGATGATGCACACGGAGAAGGAGTTTTGGGAGAGGGCGGAAGAGGAGCTGTAAATCATTTTGGTTTGGAAGGAAAAATTGATATTGAAATGGGAACTTTTTCAAAAGCCTTTGGAGTTGTTGGGGGTTATGTTGCAGGAAATAAATATTTGCGCGAATGGGCTCTGAACAAATCACGTAGTTGGCTCTTAAGCGGGAGCGCGCCGCCAGCAACAGTTGCTGCCTGCACTGCTGCAATTGAACTTTTGATGGAAAAACCACAAATTGTCAAGAAACTCTGGAGAAATACGCGCTATTATAAAAAAGCATTGAAAAAGTTGGGCTTTGATATAGGAGTTTCTGAAACTCCCATAACTCCGATTATGCTGGGAGAGAGCAAAACAGCGCAGGATTTTGCCGCTGAGCTAATGCATGAGGGAGTTTTTACAATTCCGATTTTCTACCCAATGGTTGCACAGGGAAAAGCACGCATAAGAACAATGCCGACTGCTGCACACAACAAGGAAATTTTAAATGAGGCGATTTCTAAATTTGAAAAGATAGGAAAAAAATTAAATGTGATTTAGATGCCAGAAAAAATGCAGGCTGTTGCAAAGACAAAAAATTCGCCTGGATTTGAATTAATTAATGCTCCGATTCCGAATCCTGGAAAAGGGGAAGTCTTGGTTAAAGTTAAGGCTTGTTCTGTTTGCGGAACTGATGTTCACATCTACAATAATGACACTCCGTGGGACACACGAATTAAACCGCCCAGAATTATTGGGCACGAGTTTACAGGAGTTGTAGAAAAAATAGGGCAAGGAGTTAAAAAATTAAAAGTTGGAGATACAGTTGCGAATGAAAGCCATATTTATTGCGGTCAATGTTCTCAGTGCAAAGCCGGAAGGCCGCACACTTGCTTAAACATAAAAGCAGTTGGAATTGATATCAATGGGAGTTATGCTGAACATATTGTTGTCCCTGAGCATGTTTTATTTAAAGTTTCTCCAAAATTGCCTCCGCAGATAGCAACTCTACATGAATCTCTAGGCAATAGTGTTTACACAGTTTCAGCAGGCCCTGTGAAAGGAAAAACAATTGCTGTTTTCGGTCTTGGGCCAACAGGATTGTTTGCAATTGCAGTTGCAAGGCATTGGGGTGCAAAAAAAATCATTGCTATTAGCGGAACTGTTGAACACATGGAACTTGGAAAAAAAGTCGGCGCACATGTTATTGTTAACCGCCATGTGGAAGATGTTATTGAAAGAATAAAAGAGGAAACAAATAGTGAAGGGGTTGATGTTTTTTATGAAATGGCAGGAAGCCAGACAGCAATTGAGCAAGGGTTGAAAGTTTTAAAGCCTGGCGGTCAGGCAACACTTCTTGGATTGCCGCCGCAACAAGTATGCTTAATGTGGAGCAGGGATGTTGTTCTGAAAGATATCACAATCCGAGCAATTTATGGCCGCGAAATTCCGCGCACTTGGAATTTAATGAAAAAACTTTTTGCAGATAAAAAATTTGATATTTCTCCAATTGTTACTCATAAATTCAAACTGGATGAATTTGAAAAGGCAATTCAAGTGATGAAAGAGGGAAGATGCGGGAAAGTTGTAATGTTTCCAAACATGTTTCCTGAGTAATTCTATTTATGGCCTTATTTACTCCAAAAGAACTTAAAGGAAAAACCCGCGGAATGTTTAATTCTGATTCAGAGGAAATAGCAGATTCTCCTATTCTATATTTTGCCTGTGACAAATGTTTCAAAAATTTTAAAGATTTTAAGCTGCGCGATCGCCATCAGAAAATTTGTGATACAAAATTTGCGCATTTGATTTATAATGATGAGCAAAATGGGATAAAAATTGCACTTGTAACAAATGATTCCTCTGATAAAGAAAGGCAGGCTGCTGAAAACATTGCCTACGCTGTAATGTTTGACCAGAATTATTCCGAGCCAACATATAGATTTGACATTCCTTTATTTGAACCGCATTTAGAACATCATATGTTCCTTCTTTTGTACAAAGAAAAATTAACCGGATATGCCTGCTATGTCCGCATCCGCGTTAAAGGAGAAAAAGAGCGCAAGCTGAGCTTAAGAATAATCTGGATTGCGAAAAATTTGCGCAGCCGCGGACTTGGAAAGATTTTGTACGAGAGCTCCCTTAGCCATTTTCCGGAAAATGACAGGAAAGAAATTTATTACGGCGCGCCGGATATAAAAAATCTGGATAAATTTGTCAGGAAATTCGTAAAGGAAAAGGAAGTAAAACTTTTGACTTATGGAAATTTTGACTCTGAATATGCGCCGCGACCGAATGATTAGCTTTCAGCTAGCGGTCGCAGTAATATGGCTGCAAGCTACAAGCTGCTAGCCGCAAGCTTTCAAAAATTCCGCAGAAAAGTTGCTCAGTCCGCCCATCTCATCTCATCGCAAAAGCTCGAGACAAATGAGGACATCATCGCATTAGATGGTTCTTTGAAGTAATTAATAAGTTTTGGCTTTGGGCTGTGAGCCCACTGCCCATCTCGAGCGAAGCGAGAGATGCTCGAAGCAAAGCGTAGAGCATTGCTCATCGCTTTAAATTATTTTTAGGCATGTTTTTTACAAAATAAAGTGTTTTAAGAATCACAAAATAAGGGCGCATTATAATATAGCCGAGCAAAAGATTTTCTGCAATTGAGATTAATCGCATTGTTGCGCCTGTAAAAAAATGCCCAAACAATCTCAAACTTGCCAATTTTATCACATGAAAAGCAACATAAACAAAAATTATAAACAAAATTAATTTTGCAACATCCTCCATGTTTCTTTTAATAAAAGTATAGCTTGAAACAAGCCCTCCCCACGGGCCTTTTTTCTCGACAACAATTGATTGACTAGCGAAGAAAGAAACTGAATAAACAATGAAAGTGTAAATTATTGTAGCAGGAATAAAAGCGAGCAGTGCAAACTGCGCAAGCAGAATTGCTGTTGTCAAAAGCAGCAACCCAATGCCAAAAAGCAAAAGCAAGATTAAAATTATGTTTTTGCCGAATATTTGCAGTGTTCTTGAAGTTGCGGCTATGCCGTCTTTCAGCCTTGCAGAACCGCTCCTTGAGATTTTTTCTGACAAACCGATTGTATAAGCCTTGACAAAAGAGTCCACGAGGGCGTAAATTATCGCAACTAGGATAAAAAAGAAAACATTTCTTAAAATAATCGCGCTTAATGCACTGGCAAACTCTTTCTGGAATAATAAAATTTGAAACGGGCTCGTTATTTTGAATATTGAAAAACTTTCTCGCAGAAAGTTGATTGAAAAATTGTACAAAAATAAGGAAAACACCCCAAACAAAAAATAGGGGAGAATCAGAATTGGATTATCAGAATAAAGTCTAAATCCTTCTCTCAGCGATTCACCTGCTTTCATAGAAAGAGTTTAGAATTTAATATATAAGTGCTTTATCCTAATAATACTCGCTATGCCAACTGTCGCTGATGTAATGTCCAAAGATGTTAAGGGAATCGGCGAAAAGGCATCCATACTGGATGCGCTGAAAAAAATGAAAAAGTTCCGAATAGGGTGCCTTGTGGTTGTTGAGGGAAACGAGGCAATTGGAATTGTTACTGACGCTGATATTCTCTATAAGGCTGTTGCAGAAGAAAGAGATCTTGAAAAAACAAAAGTTCAGACAATCATGAGCAGGCCTTTGATAACTGTTTTTCCAGATGCAAGCATTGATGATGCAGCTACTCTGATGAGGGTGAACAAAATTAAAAAACTCCCTGTTATTGATAAAAAAGGGAGATTAGTGGGAATAGTTACAGCAACGGATTTAATAGCGCACAGCCCGGAATTTTCAGACATACTTTTACAACTCAAACCGCCGGGCGGCGCAACTTTTGGGGCCTAGTGCTCCATGTGAATTTCTCGCAAGCCTGTTATAAATCCAAAAACAAGCGCAGCTATTGCGATTATTGTTATTCTTAAAATAACAAATTTCAGCCCAAAAATTTTAAGCTCAAGCGGAATTAATGGAAGAGAAATTCCGCTCCAGCTCATCATAAAAGTTGCCAGAATAGCAGTTCGAGCGCCTTTTTTGCGCAAAAATTTTATTGTTGGGAAGATTGCATATTGCGAAGCAGAGACAACAGTTCCAAATGCAAGTGCAAACACATAACCATGAACTTTTCTTTTATCTCCCAGATATTTTGAAACAACTTCTTCCGGCAGATAAGCATCCAAAAGTCCAAGCACGCCTATAATTGCAACAACAAAAGGCAGGAAAAACATAAAGAACTGCCCCCATTTTGAAAGGCTTTGTGCAAATAATTCTGGCTTTAATGCAAGAACTACTGCATATAAAATTATTGAAACTATTGCAAGCGCTAATGAAATTGTGTGTATGCGCACATGATCCATGTAATCTTTTATGCTCATAGCAGTATTGCCATTGTAATTCCAACTATTGATGCAACAATAAATGACATAAAAAAACGCCAGAATGCAAATTTCTTTCCTAAGAATCTTATTTCAACCGGCAGTGAAATCGGGTCCATTAGACTCCATGCTGAAATAAAAGCCCCTATAGTTCCAAGAGCAATTCCCTCATCAAGCATTGCATTTGCAATTGGATAGCTTAAGATTGGCGGTCCGGATGTTAGCGAGCCCAAAACAGTACCTCCAACTGCTGTTAAAATCAATTTGTAAAAATTATCAAATGCGTGCGCAAAAAATCCTGTAGGGATAACAACTTCAACGAATGCCATAATTCCTGTTATTCCAACTAAAATTACAATTATGTCAAAAATATTGTTAAAAACATAAAGAGCTGCCGATTCTGTTTTTCCAAGATTTCTGTAAATTGAATAGACATACATTGCAACAACAATTATCAAAAATATGCTGCTTGGAAGTATGAATTCGTGCACCATGTTTTATCACTTTAGACAGAAAGCCCTATTCGTTCTAGGGCTTTTCTCAAATCATTGGATTTTTTGCTTTCTTTGCTGAGAATTTTATTCATCCCTTCAATTAAAGTATCAGTATCCATGAGAACAATTTTTCCCTTTGCATAAACATAAGCCTCATAAGTCCATTTTTGGTTTGTGACAAGCCAGAACTCATCCCTTGTCGGAGAGAAAACTCCTGCCTGATGCAGCTGCTCTGCATATTCAATAATTGTATCAATATCAACCTTGCTTATGTAAGTGTTGAATTCCTCAAGAACAACAAAAATTTTCTTTATTGTTTCGCCCTCAACCTCTGCTTTTAATTGCGCGGCAACCCTGACTGTATAGCCTGCAGGAACATGCACATCAACTCCGCTCTTAACTTGATATCCTGGAAATTTTGCCTTGAAAAAAGCTGCTACCACTCTTTCTTTCTGGTCTTTGCTTATGTACTGGAATTTCGGTTTTGTGAACATGAATATGTGTATGCGTCCTAAGTTAATAAATTTCTTCATTCAGCAAAGCTTAAATAAGGGTTTAGAGAGTATAGTATGAACAAAAATCAAGAAATAAGTCCCCTATTTCTGAAAAATTAATGAAATACTATGGAAACTAAATTGAATGAGAGAACTGTTCCGGATACCTCAGTCCTTATTGGAGCTAAGGTTTCAAAACTGATTGAATCTGGAGAACTCAGCGGAGAGATTATAATTTTGGAAGTTGTTCTTTCTGAATTGGAGAATCAGGCAAACAAAGGAAGAGCGATTGGATTTGAAGGATTGGATGAAATTGCAAAATTAAAAGAGGTTGAGAAAGAAGGAAAGATAAAATTAACTTTTTATGGAGGGCTTCCCACAGTTGAGGAGATAAAAGCTGCACAATTTGGAGTAATAGATGCTTTAATCAGAAATACAGCTGCAAAATTAAATGCAACTCTTTTAACTGCTGATTACATTCAGTATAAAGTTGCTTTAGCAAGAGGAATTAACTGCAGGTATATTGAGAAAAAAATTCGCGAAAAGCCGCGCATACAGGAATTTTTTGACAAGGAAACTATGAGCGTTCATTTAAAAGTAAATACTGTTCCTGTTGCAAAAAAGGGCAGGCCAGGAAATGTAAGGCTTGTTGAATTAGGAAAAGAAAAAATGAACGAGCAGGAGTTAAGCGAAATTGTAAAGGAAGTAATTGATTATGGAAGGGAAAATCAGGCAATTGAAATTTCAATGAAAGGCGCAACAGTCGTGCAGATGGGAGATTTCAGGATTGCAGTTGCAGAGCCGCCGTTTTCTGATGGACTGGAAGTAACAGCAGTTCGTCCAATTGCAAAGGTTTCACTTGAATCTTATAAATTATCTGATAAATTACTGAGAAGATTGAAAGAAAAAGCAGAAGGCGTGCTGATTTGCGGCCCGCCAGGCGCTGGGAAATCAAGTTTTGCAGCAGC
This sequence comes from archaeon, assembly GCA_037442905.1. Taxonomy (GTDB): domain Archaea; phylum Undinarchaeota; class Undinarchaeia; order Undinarchaeales; family Naiadarchaeaceae; genus Naiadarchaeum. The sequence continues at coordinate 3,159 of JBBIPJ010000001.1, read as the reverse complement.
GCTTGCAGAATTTTTTGTAAAAGAGAAAAAATCAATTGTAAAAACTATGGAAAGCCCGAGAGATTTGCAGGTACAGCCTGAAATAACTCAGTATGCTCCTTTAGAAGGACAGATGGCAAAAACAGCTGATGTGCTTTTGCTTGTGCGCCCTGATTACACTTTTTATGATGAGGTAAGAAAAACGCAGGACTTCCAAATTTTTGCAGATATGCGTTTAGCAGGAGTTGGAATGGTTGGAGTTACTCATGCTTCTGCCCCAATTGATGCGCTGCAGAGAATGGTTATTCGTTTAGAATTAGGACAGATTCCGCTGATAGTTGACACAGTAATTTACATCAAGGATGCGGAAATTAAAAAAGTATACGATACAAAATTAACTGTAAAAGTTCCTGCAGGAATGTTTGAATCAGATTTAGCAAGGCCTGTTGTTGAGGTAAGAGATTTTGAAACCAACAGAGTTGAGTATGAGATGTATACCTATGGAGAGGAAACTGTTATAATGAAAGTGGGGGAAGCGCCGAAAGAAGTTATTGCAACTTTAGCGCATGCAAAAACAGAATATATTTTGGATTTTGGAGAAGCTGCTGCAAATAAAGATATTAAAGTTTATGCAGGAAAAAATTTCCTGTTTAAAACTAAACTTGGAAAAGAGGCCGCGGTTCGTGTTAAACTGAAAGGAAAATATGGGGAGCAAATTAGAAGGGCGCTGAGATATAATGATGCTATAAGAGGAGTAATAAGCGGGAATTCAGGATAACTATTTTAAAATTTCTTCAGCCTTTTTAATAAATTTGTCTGCAAAATCAAGTAGATTTTTAGTTTCTTCTTCAGTTGGGTAAAAATCAACAGCATACATAACTTTGTGCCTCTGCTCTCTATATTGGTCAAGCAAATTAATTATTTCTGAATCAATTTTATTTGCATAATTTACTTCTAAATATCTCGCAACACACGCATGGCTTTTTTCTCTATAACCATCCTTAAATAAAATTGCCCTTGCAGAATCAAACATTGCTGCGTAACCAGCCATAACCGCAGAGTTGTAATTTTCCATATCGAAGGAATCTTGTGCCTCTTCTAAAAGTATTTTTGCTTTTTCTAATTGTTCTCTTGCCTGCGTAATTGAAGGTGCTATTTTTCTAAGCAAACCCTGATTAACGCATTCCTCGTAAGATATCATAAGCCCTCACCACATAAGATAATTCCATGGTATAAAGAAAAATAAAAAGAATCATTTTTTTCGCGCAAATTTTTTATTCTTTCAGGGGTTAAAATTGTTATATCAACTGGCTTGCCAATTTTTTGCTCAATCTCGCGGCGCGCTTTTGCAATTTCAATATCTTTTGGAGATTTTGCATTTTAATCCAAAAATCTAAATCAGCGCTCTCATCATTTGTGCCTTTTGCCCAGCTGCCGTAAATTCCTATGCCTTCTGCTCTTGGGAAATATTTTTGCAAAATTTTAACTATATTAAATTCATTAATCTTATTCAAATTTCTAGTTAGGCGCAAAGAGTTTATTAAGGGCATGTTCAGAAATTTTTTTCCTTTTACAATATTTTCACGGCGTAGAATTGAAACATATTTATGGACTTGGCTGCGGCTGATTTTTAGTTTTTTTGCAATTTGATACATATTTATTTCTACATTTGGGTTATCCAATAAATAATTTATTATCAACTCCCGCTCTTTTGTTGAAAAAAGTTCTTGCAAGTTCATGTTACGTGAACATAGCGTTCATACTATATAAACTTTTCGTCTATATGATGTGAACTAATGAAAAGGGCGCTGAAGTATATGATGCGATAAGGGGGTTGATTGCGGGAGGCTAAGATAACTTTTTAAGCAAATCCTTTTCTGAAACCATTTCCTGTTTCCCTGTTTTCATATCCCTTAAAGTAAATTTATTCTCCTTTACCTCTATTTCCCCAATTACAACAACATAGGGGATTTTCATAGAATTTGCATAGTTCATTAATTTTCCAATATTCCTGCGCATTAAATCAATATCAACTGAAATGCTATTAGCTCTTAGCTTTTGGCAGAGTTCAATTGCCTTTTCAAGAGTATCTCCAATTGGAGCAACTAAAACTTTTGGCTCTCCAGAAAAATCAGGAAACATTTTTTTCTCTTCCATTATTTCCAAAATTCTCTCAACTCCCATTGAGATTCCAACAGCAGGCACGCTTTCTTTTCCGTATAAAGAAATTAAATTATCATACCTCCCTCCGCCTGCAACTGAGCCAAATTTTTCTATTCCCTTTATTTTAATTTCAAAAACAATTCCTGTATAATAGTCCAAGCCGCGCGCCAGAGAGAGTGAAAGTTTAAGATATTCAGAAATTCCGAAACTTTTTGCCAATTTGAAAAACTCTTCCAGCTCCTCGGCTGGTTTTTTGTCCTTAATTTCTTTCTTAACACTTGCTAAAATTTTCTCAGGCGCGCCCTCAAGTAAAATTAATTTAAACAAATTCTCTGAAACAGGGAATTTTTTCTCTTTTAATTCCTGCTTAACTCCTTTCTCTCCAATTTTCTCAAGTTTGTCAATTATCCTGAAAAATTCTGTTATAAACTCTCTTTTTATACCAGCTGTGGAAGCAATTTCTTCCAAAAGTTTTCTTGAATTTATTTTTACAATTAGATCTTTAAAACCAAGCTCTTTTAGAGCAGCAATGCATGCGCTTAAGGCATCCAAATCAGATTCAACATTTGTGCTTCCAAAAACATCAACATCAGCCTGCCAAAATTCTCTAAACCTTCCAGCCTGCGGCTCCTCATATCTCCAAACTCTTCCTATTTGAAAACGCTTAAAAGGTTTTGGTAAATTAGGATTTTGTGCTATAAATCTTGCAACTGGAACTGTTAAATCAAATCTCAATCCAAGCCATCTTCCTCCAAGGTCCTCAAACTTGAAAATTTCCTTGTTAATTGATTCCCCGCCTGCTTTTTTTGCAGTTAAAATATCCAGAAATTCAAAAGCAGGGGTTTCTAATTGCTGATAGCCATAGCTCCTGTAAATTTGCGCAATTTTATCCAGAACAAAATTTCTTTTGCGCATTTCCTCTGGTGGAAAATCGCGGACACCACGCGGGATATTTTTCATTTTTGTACCTCTGGGATGAAGGGGCCGAGAACGAGATTCGAACTCGTGTCAAGAGCT